>NZ_LZJX01000054.1:0-43246 GCF_001667595.1 Mycobacterium sp. E2989
TCAAATCCCTGCCCGGAGTGATGCCGGTGAACCCGTCGACGTTGCGGATCTTCACCCACTGGGGCATCACCCGATAACCGCTGGTGAGCACCACGGCCTCCACCGAGCCGTCGCGGTCCTTGATGTCGATGGTGCGGTACTGCTGGGTCTGGCTGCACGACGGCGGGCGTGTCGTATGACTGGCACCGTCGATGGTCAGGCGCGCGGCCTTGCGGGGCGTGGTTTGGGCCTGCCCGCATCCGGCCACGCCGACGCACGCGAGCACCACGAAAACGACCGCGAGTAACCGGTTTCGCACCGGTTCACCTCCTTCACTGCCGCGCCGGCATCACTCCGGGCAGGGATTTGACGATGCTGCGTCGCACGAACTCCGGGCTCAAACCCTTGAACAGATCGATCATGCGAATGCCCTTGGGCACGTACCAATGCAGCCGCTTCGGGTTCTGATAAGCCTGCCAGGCGACCTCGGCGACGCTGCTCGCGGGCATTAGCCGAAACAACCCCTTCTTGGGGGCGCTGGCCCGAACGTCGTCGGCGGTCCTCGGCGCAAGCCCATCGTCGGAGTGGTTGGTCGTCGTGGTGAGGATGCCGGTGTCGATCAGGCCGGGAAGCACGTCGGCGACGCGGACCCCATGCCGGTGCCACTCCACGCTGAGCGCCTCGGTCAGGCCTTTGACGGCATGCTTGGTCGACGAGTAGACGGCCAGGCGCGGCATGCCGTAGGTCCCCGCCGACGAGGACGTCGAAAACATCAGGCTGCCGGGGGCCCTCTTCAGATACGGCAGCGAGGCGTAGGCGCCGGTCAGCACCGCCTTGTAGTTGATGTCGACGACGCGCATCGCGGCCTCATAGGGCACGTCCTCGAACCATCCGGTTTCCCCGATGCCGGCGTTGTTCCACATCATGTCGAGCCCACCGCCGGGGTTCTCGGCGCAGAAGTCGGCCAGGGCGCCCTCCAGCGCGGCTTTGTCGGTCACGTCGACCTGGCGGGTCCACAGCCGCTCCGCGCCCAGTTCCGACTGCAGCGTCGTCAGGCCATCGGCGTTGCGGTCCACGGCACCGACCCGCCAGCCCTTGGCGTGGAAGAGCTTTGCCCCCTCCCGGCCCATGCCGCTGCCGGCGCCGGTGATGAAGATCGATTTCACGGCGCGTCAGCCGGCCTCGACCACATCTTTGATGCGGTTCAGGGTTTTGGTCATGTCGCGGACGTTGCGTCGCTTGCGCAGAAATCCACCGAACAGCCAGTAGACGCCGAGCCACGGCGCCGGGCTGAGCCGGAAGGACTCGGTCACGTCCGTGCCGCCGTCGCTGGGCGCCAGGCGGTAGTGCCAGTTGTTGGCCGCCCGGTCGCCGAGCATCACCGCGAATCCGAACTCGCGACCCGGCTCGCACGCGGTGACCTCACACGTCGTCCAATACACCGGCCCGATCTCGTTGCGCCGCACATGGCCGCGGAATTTCGCGCCGAGGGCCGGGCCACTCGCGTCGCCCAGCCACTCGGCCTCAAACACTTCGGGGGAAAACCGTCCGATGTTGCCGACGTTTGCGATCAGGTCCCAGACCTTGTCCGCGGACGCCGCCATATGAACAGTCGCCGAACCTTCCATGGCCTGATCCAAACACAGCTTTCGGCTCGGTCATAGCCTTGATCGTCAGTGCGGCGCCGCCGCCTGGATCAACCCGTTGATGATCTCCTTGATGCCCTGGGCGGGGTGCGAGTACCACCCGATCGGCAGGCCCGATTGGGCGCCGCACTTCGGCCACGCCTCCACGCCCTGGTCGGCGAAAACCCGGTTGGCTACGGCGATTTGCTGCTCGCGGGACGCGGCGGCGGGGTTGCCGACGCCGCCGTATTGGGCCCAGGTGGCCGGTTTGAATTGGAGTCCACCGTATTCGCCGTTCCCGGTGTTGGCGTGCCAGTTGCCACCGGACTCGCACTGGGCGACCGCGTCCCAGTTGGGGGTGGGGGCGGCGCTCACCTCGCCGGCGGAGAAGGCTATCGACGCTGCAACGAACCCGCCGACCGCCAGGGACTTGACGAGAGGCTTGCAGAGATTTTTCATGCCCTGGATTTCGGCCGCTGTGGCCAAAGCGTTACCCATTCGAAAATGACGCGAGATATGCCTTTGATCTGCGCAAACGGCGTTTTCTGGCGGCGAGAATAAAGTGTTAGAAATTGTTGAGGAAAAAATAAATTATTGCTGGCAATATGACCGCGTTGCTAACGCCAGCGCCCGTTGATAGAGACCGTCGAGCCCCCGCGCGCCGACGACGCCGCGCGTGGCCAGGTCGAGCTGCGCGGGGCAGGCCGGTGAATGCAGCAGGTCCCAGTGGGCGACGAGCTGGCTCAGCATCGTCTGGTTGAGGCCGTCGATCGCCGACCGCGACACCGACAGGTCGGGCGACGCGCTCGGGGCGGCCGCGGGATCCAGCTTCCAGTCCGCGAACCGGCTGTATTCGATGCCCTCGGTGGCGCGGATCTGGTCGCCGAAAACCGAAGTGACGTAATCGGGGTCGACGCGTCGATCGGAGGCCTGGCCGGCCAATTTCGCGAGTTCCTGCTGGACCCGCTCCCGGTCTTCGATGGCCCCGTGGGTGTTCCACTTGAACGCGGCCACCGGTTCGGCGATCTGCAACCGCTGCGCGGCGGCGTCGACCAGCTCGGCCAGTGCGCTCGTGTCGTCGGCCGGCGCCGGCGGCGCGAACAGGATCGCCAGCCCGCCGAGCAGTCCGCCGCAGCGGGCCATCAGCGTGACGCGGCCGCCGGTCATGACCATGATTGTGCGGCAGCCGGGCCCTTCGGAGTTAGCCTGAAGTGCTGATGTCGCCGACCATGAACAGTCGCGGTGCGCGCCGCGGTGGCGAAACGCCGCAGAAGTCGTTGCGCTCGAAGAAGATTCGTGCGCTGATCGTCGTTGCGCTGGCCATTCCCTTGCTGCTGGGGGCGGGGTTCATTCTGCTGGAGCGCCTGCACTCGACGGCCGCCGACGCCCTGGACCATCCCGCCAATCCGGTCGGTGACGACCAGTCGAGGGCTCAGGTCGTCCAGTCGACCCAGAGCATCGTCGCCACGGCGGGCCTGCGGGCGTCGTCGGCCGGCTACTCGCTGATGTCCTGCAAAAACCGTGACGACCCGCCGTATCAGGGCGCGATCTACCTGACGTTCTGGCTGCCCGACGCCGCATCGACCGACAACTACTTCGCCGCAATCGCCGCGTCGCTGACCGGGCACGGCTGGGCCGAGGGTTTACCGCCCAACAATCATCCGCTCGCCAAGACGTTCACCAAGGACGCCGTCACCGCGATCGTCTACCGGCACGACGACGACTTGCACCTGGGCGTCGTACGCGTCTACGGCGAGTGCCGGAACATGAACGACCACCGCAGGGACGTGACGGCCTGGACCGACATCACCGAGCAGTTCGCCAAAACGGGTTGATCGCCACCCGGCCGATAACGCACTACTGCGCCCGACGGCGTCGTCGTCGGGCGCAGTAGCGACCTCGGGGCAGGTGAGGGTCTAGCCGCCGCCGCCGGGGGTAGCGCCCAGGCTGCTCTGCAGGTCGCCCTTCATGGCATTGAGCTGCGCTCCCCAGTACTCCCAGCTGTGGGTTCCATACGGCGGGAAGTTGAATACGGCGTTGTGGCCGCCGGCCGCGTTGTAGGCGTCTTGGAACTTCTTGTTGACGCCGATCATGAAGTTGCTCTCCAGGAACGTGGCCGGCAGGTTGGCGCCGCCCAGTTCGTTCGGAGTCCCGTTGCCGCAGTACACCCAGAGCCGGGTGTTGTGTTCGACGAGCAGGTTGACGTTGACCAAGGGGTCGTTGCGCTGCCACGCGGGGTCGTTGTCAGGCCCCCACATGTCTTCCTTCTTATAGCCACCGGCGTCACCCATCGCCAGACCTATCCAGCCCTGCCCGGTGGACGGGCTGAGGTAGCCGGACAGCGAGCCGGCGTAGATGAACTGACCGGGGTGGTAGTTCGCCAGGTTCATCGCGGAGGCGCCCGCCATCGAGATGCCGACCGCGGCGCTGCCGTTCGGCTTGACGCTCCGCTCGGACGACAGGTACCCGGGCAGTTCGCTGGTCAGGAACGTTTCCCACTTGTAGGTCGAGCAGCCGGCCTTCCCGCACGCGGGGCGGTACCAGTCGGTGTAGAAGCTGGACTGCCCGCCGACCGGCATGACGACCGAGAGACCCGACTTGTAGTACCACTCGAACGCGGGCGTGTTGATGTCCCAGCCGTTGTAGTCGTCCTGGGCGCGCAACCCGTCGAGGAGGTACACCGCCGGGGAGCCGCTTCCGCCGCTCTGGAACTGGACCTTGATGTTGCGGCCCATCGAGGCGGACGGGACCTGCAGGTATTCGACGGGCAGACCCGGCCGCGAAAACGCGCTCGCGGTCGGCGCACCGCCGGCAAGATTGATCAGGCCCGGCAGGGCCACTGCCGCTGCCGCACCGACTAATAGCCGGCGCCCCCAGGCCCGGACCTTCTCGCTCAGTTCTGTCATACCTGCCCCTTGTCGTGTGTGACCGTGGTCTCAGGCTGGAATTTACCGTGAAAAAGCCCCGAATGTCGATCGGGACGCGGGGACATCTCGATTTGGTATCGCTTTTTTCCACCAATTTCGCGGTCCGGGATAACGGCGCACCGGTGCGCGTCCGTCCCGCCGAGGGTCCTCGCGGCGCGGAAACGCCTGGCAGCGAGCGGTCACATCGGTGCGCGCCGGGCAGGACAAAGCCGTTTCTCGGCCCCCCAGGGACGACGGCCGGGACCGTGACGCACCAAACGCCGCCAAAAAGGCCGATTCGTCGGGCAAGGCATTTATCGCCCGACAACACGGCGGCCGTTTCCCACCTGCACGTCCGGCGGATCCGGCCCGGGCGGCCGTCCGGCGATGTCGAACCGGCGCAGCCGGACTTGCGCCGACCGCGTAGGCTCTCTCGGAGCAAGCCGATGAAAGACCACGTTATCTCGGGTCCGTTCCGGCTCTCACCAACCGCCTCACCAGGGTTTTCCGGTGCGTCGTGCGGGTGAGGGCGCCGGAGCCCCGGGACCGATTGGGGCATAAGTTTTGGACACGGTACTTGGGCTATCAGTGACGCCGGCCGCCGTTGGGTGGGTTCTCGCTGAGGGACACGGCGCAGACGGCACCATCCTGGACCACCAGGAGCTGGAGCTGCCCGCCGGCCGCGGCCCGCACGCCGCCAGTACCGCGGAACAGGTGACGGACGAGATATTGCGGGTGGAGGCGCAGGCCGCCGCCAGCGACCACCGGTTGCGGGTCATCGGGGTGACCTGGACTGACGAGGCGTCCGCGCAGGCCGCGCTGCTACTGGAAGCGCTCACCGACGCCGGATTCGACAACGTCGTCCCCGTCCGGTCACTCGACGCCATCGAGACCCTGGCCCAGGCCATCGCACCGGTCATCGGCTACGAACAGACCGCCGTCTGCCTGCTCGAACGGGATTCGACGACCGTGGTCATGGTCGACACCCACCACGGGGAGACCCAGACGGCGACCAAGCAGGTGCGCGGCGGCTTCGACGGCCTGACCCGCTGGCTGACCGGCATGTTCGACCGCAACGGCTGGCAACCCGGCGGGGTTGTCGTCGTCGGCGCGCACAGCGACATCGACGGTTTCTCGTGGCAGCTGGAAAAGACGCTGCCCGTGCCAGTTTTCGTGCAAACGATGGCGCAGGTGACCGTCGCGCGGGGTGCGGCGCTAACCGCCGTCCGAAGCACCGAGTTCACCGACGACCAACTGATCGTGCCCCCGAGCCAACCCGTCGCAACGCCGCAGGCGCAGCGCAAGCTGCCCTACGCCGGGGCGGTGACCACCCTGGCCGCCGGTGTGGTCACCTTCGTCTGCTCGATATCGCTCGCGGTTGGCATTCAGCTGGCGCCCGCGAGCCAACCGGCGCAACGGCACACGGAGCACGCGCCGGCCCCACAGACCGCGGAGGCGGTGGCCCCGCCCCCGGTCGTCGCGCCGCTGACCCCGCAGGCGAAGGTTCCCACCGCGGAACCGGTCATCGAGCCCCCCGCCCCGGAGGCGCCGCCGCCGGACCCCGGCAACCGGCAGCCCTACCTGACCAGAGTGCTCGAGCACATACCGGGCGACGCCGGTGACCCGACGGGCGACTCGGCGCCGCAGGCGCCCGCCCAGCCGCAGCCCTGACAGCCGGTCGGTCAACCGTCCTTCGCGTGAATTGCGGTGCAGCACACCGAAACCTCGTCGGCGACCTGGACCGACCCCATCAGCAGCGAGTACGGCTTGACGCCGTAATCGGTTTGCCGAACCGTGGATTCGACCGACATTCGCCACCGCGCACCGAGATCCTCGGTGCGCACATCGACGACGTGCTCGCGGGACTTGCCGCGAATGTGCAGCCTCCCGCTCAGGCGGTAGCCGTCGTCGGTCTTGCCGACGGTGTCAGCGGCGAACCGGATCTCGGGATAACGCTTGGCGTCCAACGACTTCAACGCGTTCGACTTCACCAGGACCTTCTCCGGCCCGGACAATCCCTTGACCCCGCCCTCGCCCTGCAACACCTCGAACGAATCGACGTCCACGGTCAGCTCCGCGGAGACCGGTTCGGCGCCGGCCCACACGACCGTGGCCTCCCAGCGCGTCATCGCGATGGTGAGCCGATGTCCCATTCGCGCCGCCCGGCCCGCGACGCCGGTGCGGATCAGCAGCTCACCGTCGGCTGCGGTCAGCGTCCACTGGTCGGTCACAGCCCGACTGTAGTCACATCGTCAAAACGGTGCGGTAGTGCGCTCGCCCCTGCTCCAGCGCCGCATAGCCCTCGGCCGCCCGCTGAAGCGGCAGCTCCTCGATCCACGCCCGAACACCGGACAGGACCGCGAAATGCATAGTGTCCTCGACGTCTTTGGCCGTGCCGGAGGGATGGCCGACGATGCTGACCCCCGGTGTGATCAGCTGGATGGGACTGATCGGCAACGGTTCGGGCGTGACGCCGATGGTGACGAGCTCGCCCTGCGGCGATATCCCGCCGACGGTCGCGGCCATCGCCGGCGAGTTGCCCGCGGTCGCCAACACGACCGCCGCGCCGCCCAGCGCCTTCAGCGCTTCGGCGGGATCGGTGGCGGTGGAGTCGATGTAGTGGTGGGCGCCCAACTTTCGGGCGTCCTCCTCTTTGCCGCCGCCGCGCGCGATCGCGATGGTCTCAAAGCCCATCGCCCGGGCGAACTGCACCCCGAGGTGCCCCAGCCCGCCGACACCGAGGATGGCGACCCGGTCGCCGGGCACCGCCTTCGTGTGCCGCAAGGCGTTGTAGGTGGTGACGCCGGCGCAGCCCATCGGCGCGGCCTCCGCGTCGGAAAGCCCCGACGGTATGCGGGCGAGCGCACTCGCCGGGACGGTCACCGATTCCGCGTATCCGCCCGGGTATTGATAACTCGGGACCTTTCCGTTCTCGCAATGAATGAAGCGGCCTTTGCGGCACTCGTCGCAGTGGTAGCAGCACCCGCCGAACCACCCGACCGCGACGCGATCGCCGACGGCGAAACCCTGGACACCATCGCCTAGTTCGGCGATGGTTCCGGCGATTTCGTGCCCGGGCGTCAGCGGCCAAGTCATGCCGGGGAAGCCGCCCGAGACGAAGTGCGCGTCCGTGCCGCAAATGCCGCAGGCGGTGACCGTCAGGCGCGCCTCATCGCGACCCGGCGACCGGGTTTCGACATCGACCAGTTCTAGCGGTGCCCCGGCCGACTTGACGTGAACAGCTCGATGGGTTGCCATGGAAGTTGATGCTACTGTGCGGCACCAGCTTTCGCGCCGTTGGTGTGGTAGTCGACCTGCCAGTGCTTGATCCCGTTGAGCCAGCCCGACCGCAGCCGTTCGGGTTTGCCGATCGATTCCAGGTTCGGGATGCCGTCGGCGATCGCGTTGAACATCAGGTCGATGGTCATGCGGGCAAGGTTGGCGCCGATGCAATAGTGCGCGCCGGTGCCGCCGAATCCCACGTGTGGGTTGGGGTCGCGCAGGATGTTGAAGGTGAACGGGTCGTCGAACACATCCTCGTCGAAATTGGCCGAGCGGTAGACCATTACCACCCGCTGACCCTTCTTGATCTGCACGCCGGACAGTTCGTAGTCCTGCAGCGCGGTGCGCTGGAACGACGTGACGGGGGTGGCCCACCGGACGATCTCGTCGGCCGCGGTGGCCGGGCGCTCCCTTTTGAACAGCTCCCACTGGTCCGGGAAGTCGGTGAAGGCCATCATGCCCTGAGTGATGGAGTTGCGGGTGGTCTCGTTGCCCGCCACCGCCAACAGGATCACGAAGAAACCGAACTCGTCGTCGGAGAGCTTGTGGCCGTCGATGTCGGCCTGCACCAGCTTGGTCACGAGGTCTTCGCCCGGGTTCTTCGCCCGGTCGGCGGCCATCTGCATGCCGTACATGATGAGTTCGACCGAGGCGGTGATGGCGTCGTTGTTGGCGAATTCGGGGTCCTGGTCGCCGACCATTTCGTTGGACCAATGAAAAAGCTTCTTGCGCTCTTCCTGTGGCACACCCATCAATCCGGCGATGGCCTGCAACGGCAGCTCGCATGACACCTGCTCGACGAAGTCGCCGCGACCCTGTTCGGCCGCTTCCTCCACGATGCGCCGGGCGCGCTCGGCGAGGTCGCCGCGCAGGCGCTCGATGGCGCGAGGAGTGAAGGCGCGCGAGATGATCTTGCGCAGCCGGGTGTGCTGCGGCGCGTCCATGTTGAGCAGGACGTACTTGCCGCGTTCGATCTGCTCGCCGACCGTGCCGTCCTTGTAGCGCGGAAGCGCGGTCTTCTGCAGGCTGGAGAAGACGTCGCTGCGCAGCGAAATCTCTTTGACGTCTTTGTGCTTGGACACCACCCAGAAGCCGCCGTCGTCGAATCCGCCCGCCCCGATCGGCTGCTCGTTCCACCAGATCGGCGCGGTCCGCCGCAGCTCGGCCAGTTCCTCCACCGGTAGCCGCTCGGCGTGGATGTCCGGATCGGTGAAGTCGAATCCGGGCGGGAGATTGGGGACCGGCTTGGCGGTTGGCTCGACGGTTGGCATTGCCCGCTCCTCGATGACGAAGTGGTCTAGTCGTCTTTGTGCAAATAAACCATTGCCGCACCACCGTTGGGAAGCATTGGCGCAAGATCGCCGGGCGCGAATTGGAACGTGTTCCTCGTCCGCCGGCGGCCGCGCCGATACGGTCTTGTGGCAGGCGGCCCGATGGATATGCTTTGGTGCAGGTCACCGGCGACGACAAGCGGGGTGGAAGATGATTCGGGAATTGCTCAGCGCCGCTTCATTGGCGGGCATCGCGATCGGCGTGGCGCCGTGCGCCTCGGCCGGCTACGACGGCGACGTGCCGAACATGAACTATCAGGCCTCGTTGGGGGCGCCGTGCGACAACTATGAGCGGTTCATCTTCGGCCGCGGGCCCAGCGGCCAGGCCGAGGCGTGCCACTTCCCGCCGCCCAACCAGTTCCCGGCGGCCACCACCGGCTACTGGGTCATTTCCTATCCGCTGTACGGGGTGCAGCAGATCGGCGCGAAGTGCCCTGGGCCGCAAGCCGCGGCGCAGTCGGAGGCCGGCCTGCCGATGCTGTGCCTGGGCGAGCGGGGCTGGCAAGAGGGCTGGTTCACCGGGGCGGGATTCTTCCCGCCGGCTGGATGATCGGCTGAGCCATGAACGACGGGCAGCCCGGCGCACCCCCGGTGCCGCGCTGGCTGCGCTTCGTGCTGGCGTCGGACCGTGCCGGCTCGGCGTGGTACATCGGGACCGGATTCTTTTTCGCGCCGGTGCTGGCAGTGCTGTCGCCGTGGCCCGCGGTCACGGCCGTCCTGTGGGGAATCATCGCGCTGACCGGGCTGTGGCTGGGGCTGCTCGGCATCGCGATGGCCGTCGGTCTGGCCCGGATACTGCGCTCCGGCGCCGAGATCCCCGAGTCCTACTGGCGCACCTTGGTGAACTACTAGCGCCGCGCGCCCGGACTAGAGTCATAGCGACTGTCCGGTGACTAGAGGAGACGCGAGATGGGCTTCACCCCGAAAGATGCGGTCGACGCGGCCAAGGACATCGCGACCAACGCGGTCGAGAAGGCCTCCGACATCGTCGAACACGCCAGCGACATCATCCGCGGTGACATCGCCGGCGGTGCCAGCGGCATCGTTCAAAACTCGATCGAAATCGGCACCTACGCCGTGGACCGGGCCAAAGAAGTGTTCACCGGCCACGACGAAGGCGACGACGTAGACGACGTCTAGCGATCGTCAGACGGAGGCGGCCTCGTTGAGCTCGTCGAGCCGGTTGGTCGCCTCGAGGTACTCCTGCACCCAGCGCTCGATGACGGTCGCGGTCTTTTCCACCTTCTGGAACTGACCGACGACCTGTCCGACCGGGTTGAACGCGACATCGACGGACTCGTTGGGGTACCTGTTCGTGGCCCGCACCGCCATGCCGGAAACCATGTACTGCAGCGGCATGCCGAGCGGCTTCGGGTTGTCCGGCTGCTCCCAGGCCTCGGTCCAGTCGTTGCGCAGCATCCGGGCCGGCTTGCCGGTGAACGAGCGGCTGCGGACGGTGTCGCGGCTGCCCGCCTTGATGTAGGCCGCCTGCTGAACCGGGGTGTTGGACGACTCCTCGACCATCAGCCACTGGGAGCCCGTCCACGCGCCCTGGCAGCCCAGCGCCAGGGCCGCGGCGATCTGCTGGCCGCTGCCGATGCCGCCCGCGCCGAGCACGGGGACGGGGGCGACCTCCTTGACCACCTGCGGCCAGAGCACGATCGAGCCCACCTCGCCGCAGTGGCCGCCGGCCTCGCCGCCCTGGGCGATGATGATGTCGACGCCCGCGTCGGCGTGCTTGCGCGCCTGCGAGGGGGAGCCGCACAGCGCGGCCACCTTGAGCCCGGCGTCGTGGATGTGCTTGATCATGTCGGCCGGGGGAGTGCCGAGCGCGTTGGCGATCATCTTCACCTTCGGGTGCTTGAGCGCCACCTCGACCTGCGGTGTCGCGGTCGCCTCGGTCCAGCCGAGCAGCTGCAGGCTGTCGCCGTCGCTGTCCTCGATCGGCACGCCGTGGTCGGCGAGGATCTTCTTGCCGAAGTCGAGATGCTCCTGGGGCACCATCTTGCGCAGCGTCTCGGCCAGCTCTTCGGCCGACAGGTGCGAGTCCATGCCCTCGTACTTGTTCGGGATCACGATGTCGACGCCGTAGGGGTGGTCGCCGATGTTCTCGTCGATCCAATTGAGCTCGATCTCGAGCTGCTCGGGCGTGAAGCCGACCGCGCCGAGCACGCCGAACCCCCCGGCCTTGCTGACCGCGACGACGACATCTCGGCAGTGGGTGAACGCGAAGATCGGAAACTCGATACCAAGCTCATCGCAGATGGCGGTGTGCATGCCTACTCCTGTGGGGCGCGGACCGAAGCCAAAAAATTGGAACGTGTTCTAGTTTAGTACGAAGGGCATTGACGTGGCCAGCGGGTCCTGACCTGCGATTTGTCACTACGACCCGTCGCGTGGTCGCTCAGACCGCCGCGCTCCGCGCGATCCACAGCGCCAGGAACGCGAACATGCAGCCGGCGCACACGAGGTGATCCCGGCAGATGGACCGCGCCAGGCGGCTCTGCTCGTGCGGCCCGTCCCCGCGGCGCCCGAGTCGCACCGCGTCGGGCACCGTCTGCGTCAACGCCAGCAGCATCGGGATCCCCGCCAGGGCGGCCGACAGGACAAGGAGCCACGAGGGGTCGTGCCCGCGCGCGGACTGGTAGGTCAACGCGGCCAACAGGATCACCATGACGGCGGCGATCAGCCGGCTCATCGGGCGAGACGTGGTCGTCGCGCGGTGGTAGTAAGCCGCGATGGAAGCGAGCACCGCCTCGGGCAGATCGGTTGGCGCAGAACGGAACCGGAGGACTTGGACGTCGAAGATCAGGTCCATCCACAAAACCGCGAACAGGAACCCACCGCAGGCCGTGAGCAGCGAGGCCATGGCGCTCCTCCATCTCGCTCGTCGAGGTGACTCATTGTCCCAGCGATCGGGCTATTGATCCGCTCGCTGCGCAGCGGGTACCGTAGTGCTTCCAATTACGACACCCCGAGTAGCGTAATTTGACAGCCCCGTTCACCGAGAGGATCGGCTCGATGCGCAGCGCCTATGCCGGCGATCCCTTCACCACGTCGACGGCCGAGATCGAGGCCGCCCTGGCGGAGGTCAGCATCCCGACGCTGCTGCTTTCGCTCGTGCACATCACCGGCGACCCGCGCTTCATCCGCGACTTCAAGCAGATGGGCGTCTTCCTCAACGAGATTCAGGGATTCATGTCCGAGGAGGACAAGGCCCGGGCCCGCGCGGCGGCGTTGCCGGTGATCACCGACTATCGCGACCGTGGCTGCCCCGAGCCGAAGCCGCTGAGCCTCGAGATAGTTCGGGAGATGATCGACTGGGCGGCCTGCGAGCACGTCGGTGACGACTACCTGTCCCTGGTCCTCGAAGAGATGGACCTCGAGGCCGTCGACCCGCGCCGGCCGGCCGCCCTGCCGACCGAGAGCGCGGCCGACATTCCGGTCCTGGTCGTCGGGTGCGGCGAATCGGGCATCCTGGCCGGAATCCGGCTCAAGCAGGCCAACATCCCCTTCACCATCGTGGAGAAGAACGCCGGCCCGGGCGGAACGTGGTGGGAGAACAGCTATCCCGGCGCGCGCGTCGACGTGGCCAACCACTTCTATTGCTACAGCTTCGAACCCAACAACGACTGGACGCATTTCTTCGCCGAGCAGCACGAGCTGCAGGACTATTTCACCCGGGTCATCGACAAGCACGGCCTGGCCGAGCACGTGCTGTGGAACACGGAGGTGCTGGCCGCCGAGTGGATCGACGACGACGCGACCTGGAGCGTCCGGCTGCGCGGCGCCGAAGGTCAGACCAGCACGGTGCGCGCGCGGGCGCTGATCACCGCGGTCGGTCAGTTGAACCGGCCCCACATCCCCGAGTTCGACGGCGCCGAGAGCTTCGCGGGGCCGTCCTTCCACTCCGCCGCCTGGGACCACTCCGTCGACGTGAGCGGAAAGCGCGTCGCGCTCGTCGGCGCCGGCGCCAGCGGTTTTCAGATCGCCCCCGCCATCGCCCCGGATGTCGCGCACCTGACGGTGTTTCAGCGGACAGCGCAGTGGATGTTTCCCAATCCGATGTATCACGACGAGGTCGGCGAGGGCATGCGGTGGGCCATGCGCCACCTGCCGTTCTACGGACGGTGGTACCGCTTCCTGGTGCTGTGGCCCGGCTCCGACAAGGGCCTGGACGCCGCGGAAAGCGACCCCGACTACGCCGACCAGGAACACGCGGTCAGCGACATCAACGCCGCCGCCCAGATGATGTTCTCCCAATGGATCACCAGTCAGGTCGGGGAATCCTCAGAGCTGCTGAGCAAGGTGATGCCCGACTATCCCGCGTGCGGCAAACGGACCCTGCAGGACAACGGCAGCTGGTTGCAGACGTTGCAGCGCGACAACGTCGAGTTGGTGCGCACACCCATTCGACGGATCACCCCGCGCGGCATCGTCACCGAAGACGGCGTGGCGCATGACGTCGACGTGATCGTGTACGCCACGGGATTCCGGCACACCGACGTGCTCTGGCCGCTGAGGATCACCGGCCGCGGCGGAGTGGACCTGCGCGAGATGTGGGGGAGCCGGCCGTATGCCTACCTCGGCATCACGGTTCCGAATTTTCCGAACCTGTTCATCATCTACGGGCCCGGCACGCATCTCGCCCACGGGGGCAGCCTGATCTTTCAGTCCGAATTGCAGATGCGTTACATCGACCAGTGCCTGGCGCAGCTGGCCGAGGGGGATGTGCATTCGCTGGAGCCGAAGCCCGAAGCCGCCGCCGATTGGCATGAGCGGACCCAGAACCAGATCAAGAAGATGGTGTGGGCACACCCCGCGGTCAAGCACTCCTACTTCAAGAACGCCGACGGGGAGATCCACACCGTCAGCCCGTGGCGCCTCAACGAATACTGGGCCGCGGTGCGCGCGCCCGACTGGTCTAACTTTGTTGTGCGGCAAGGGAAGTGAGCACACCAGCATGCGTACGGTAGTCGTCGACGGCCCCCACAGCATCCGGGTCGACACCCGGCCCGACCCGGCGCTGCCCGGCCCCGACGGGGCGATCGTCGAGGTCACCGCCGCCGGCATCTGCGGATCCGACCTGCACTTCTACGAGGCGGATTTCCCGATGGCCGACCCGATCGCGCTCGGCCACGAGGCGATCGGCACCGTGGTCCAGACGGGACGCGATGCGCGCACCGTCAAGGTCGGGGACCAGGTGATGGTGTCGTCGGTGACCGGGTGCGGCAAGTGCGCCGGCTGCGCCACCCGCGATCCGGTCATGTGCCACAACGGCTTCCAGATCTTCGGCGGCGGCGTCCTGGGCGGGGCGCAGGCCGACCTGCTGGCGGTGCCGGCGGCGGACTTCCAGCTGCTCAAGATGCCGGAAGGCATCAGCGTCGAACAGGCGCTGCTGCTCACCGACAACCTCGCCACGGGGTGGGCGGCGGCGCAACGCGCCGATATCCCGCCCGGTGGCACCGTGGCGGTCATCGGCCTGGGCGCCGTCGGCCTGTGTTCGCTGCGCAGCGCGCTGTTCCAGGGCGCCGCAACGGTTTACGCGGTCGACCAGGTCGACGGGCGGCTGGACCGCGCGGCGCGGTGGGGGGCGACGCCCCTCAAGGCGCCGGCGGTCGAGGCCATCCTCGCGGCCACCGGGGGGCGCGGCGCCGACGCGGTGATCGACGCCGTCGCCACCGACGCGTCGTTGACCGACGCGCTCAACGCGGTGCGGCCGGGGGGGACCGTGTCGGTCGTCGGTGTGCACGACATGAACCCGTTCCCGCTCAACGCCCTGGGCTGCCTGATCCGCAGCATCACCCTGCGGATGACCACGGCGCCGGTGCAGCGCACATGGCCGGAGTTGATCCCGCTGCTGCAATCCGGGCGCCTGGACACCGACGGCATCTTCACCACCACGCTGCCGCTGGACGAAGCGGCCAAGGGCTATGCGACCGCCGCGTCGCGGTCGGGCGATGACGTGAAAATCCTGTTGACGCCCTAGGTGGGCACCGCGCCTTAACGTGTCGCCGTGATGTATTGCGACCGCATGAAGCTGTCGATCTTGACGTCGACGTCCGGTGGGGTCATCCCGTAGCCGGCCTGCAGGTCGAGCGTGTTGCGCACGGGCTGGACCGTCCACCCGTGCGCGGCCAGCCGTTCCGCCGGATCGGTCTGGGGTTCGTACGTCAGCGCGGAGAAATCGACGTCACCGGACATGTTGACGCCGGGATGCGCCGTCTCCAACGCCTCGAGCTGGTCGTGATCCAGCCGAGAACCCAACGCGCCGATGGCGATCCGGCTGCCGGGCGCGCTGAGGCCGCTGATCCGGGTGAAGAGCGTGTTCTGGGCCTCGTCGGTCAGGTAGGGCAGCACCCCCTCCACCGACCAGGCGCTGGGCCCCTCGGAGTCAAAGCCGGCGGCCTCCAGCGCCCTGGACCAGTCGGTGCGCAGGTCGGCGGCCACCTCGACCCTGCGGGCCTTGGGCGCCGCGCCCTCCTCGCCGAGCACGCGCGCCTTGAATTCCAGCACCTTTGGCAGATCGATCTCGAAAACGGTTGTGCCCGGCACCCATTCGAGCCGATACGCCCGGGAGTCCAGCCCTGCGGCGACGATCACCGCCTGGCGTATGCCGGTGGCGCCGGCCTCCTCGAAGAAGTCGTCGAAAAATCGGGTCTGCACGCCGTAGAGGCGGGGGAAGGCCATCTCGTCTTCCGACGTGCCCGGATTGGCAACCGCGGCCGCCAGATACGGGTCTTGCGAGGCGGCGATGAAGACCTTGGCGTAATCGTCCCGGACCAGCGGCTGCGGGCTCAAGGCGTGCACCGCGCGCCAGCCGGCGACCAGCAAGGCGGTGTAGCCCACGCTGCTGACGATGTCCCAGTTGTCATCGTCGGAACGGAGCTTGCCGAACTCGGGCGTCGTGCTCATGTCCGCTCCTTTCCTTCAGGGCCGAGGTCCAACGTACTCAGAGCTCCAACAACACCGTGACCGGGCCGTCGTTGACCAACTCGACCCGCATGTGCGCACCGAAAACGCCGGTCCGCACCTCGGCGCCCAACCGCTGCAGCGCCTCGGCGAAAGCCGCGACCAGCGGCTCGGCCACCGGGCCGGGAGCGGCGGCGTTCCACGACGGCCGCCGCCCCTTGGCGGTGTCGGCGTAGAGGGTGAACTGGCTGACCACCAGGATGGGCGCGTTGACGTCCGCCGCCGACCGTTCCTCATCGAGAATCCGCAAATACCAAAGTTTTTCGGCGAGCCGCCGCGCCTTGTCGAGGTCGTCGCTGTGGGTGACGCCGACGAAGGCCAGCAGGCCCTGGCCGTCCGGCCGGATGGCGCCCACCGCCTCGCCGTCGACCGACACCGTCGCCGACGCGACCCGCTGCACCAGAATCCGCATGGGCTCGATGCTGCCAGCCCGGGCCCGCGGGAGAATCGGTAGGCTCGTCGTGTGTCAGTGCTCGTCGCGTTCTCGGTCACCCCGATGGGTGTGGGCGAGGGCGTCGGCGAGATCGTCGCGGAAGCGGTTCGGGTGGTGCGTGATTCCGGGCTGCCGAACCGGACCGATTCGATGTTCACCGTGATCGAGGGCGAAACCTGGGAAGAGGTGATGGCGGTGGTGCAGCGCGCGGTCGAGGCGGTGGCCGCTCGCGCGCCCCGGGTCAGCACGGTGATCAAGGCGGACTGGCGGGCCGGGGTCAGCGACGCGATGACGCAGAAGGTCGCCACCGTCGAGCGCTACCTGTCCAACCCCTGAACGGCGTCGGTGAACGCGCGCTCGGCCGCGTCACCGTGGACCGCGAACACCACCTTTTCCAGCGCACCCGCGGAATGTCGCCGGACCGCGTCCACCATCAGTCGCGCCGCCTCGTCCAGCGGGAAGCCGCCGACGCCGGTGCCGAACGCGACCAGTCCAAGCGTGCGGCAGCCGAGCTCGTCGGCCCTTCGCAGCGTGGCGGCGGTGGCCCGCGTGATGATCGTCGCCGAGGTCGGGCCGCCGAGTTCCATGGTGGCGGCGTGGATGACGTAGCGCGCGGGCATGGCGCCGGCCGTGGTCTCGACGGCTTCCCCGAGGCCGATGGGCGCCTTGCGCGTGGACTCCCGCTGCACGTCCGGACCGCCGGCGCGGGCAATGGCCGCCGCGACTCCGCCGCCGTGGCGCAGTTGCGTGTTGGCCGCGTTGGCGATCGCGTCGAGTTCGAGTTTGGTGACGTCCGCCTGCACGACCTCCAGCTCGATCATCGGCTCATTGTCTCCCAGCGCTGCCAGTAGGCTCATGGCGGTGAGCGCACGCGCAGGCATCGTTGTCACCGGAACCGAGGTCCTCACCGGGCGCGTCCAGGATGCCAACGGGCCGTGGATCGCCGACCGCCTGCTGGAGCTGGGCGTCGAGCTGGCGCACATCACGATCTGCGGCGACCGGCCCGCCGACATCGAGGCGCAGCTGCGCTTCATGGCCGAACAGGGCATGGACCTGATCGTCACCAGCGGCGGCCTGGGACCCACGGCCGACGACATGACGGTCGAGGTGGTGGCCCGGTTCTGCGGCCGCGAGTTGGTGTTGGACGACGAGACCGAAGCCAAGATCGCGAACATCCTCAAGAAGCTGATGGCCCGCTTCGAGGGTGTCGATTTCGAGGCGGTGCGCGCCGCCAACCGCAAGCAGGCGATGATCCCCCTCGGCGCGCAGGTGCTCGACCCGGTCGGCACCGCGCCCGGTGTGGTGGTCCCCGGGACGCCGACGGTCATCGTGCTTCCCGGCCCGCCGCGCGAGCTGCAGCCGATGTGGCGCCGCGCCATCGAGACGCCCGCCGCGCAGCAGGCGATCGCGGGCCGGACGGCCTATCGGCAGGAGACCGTGCGAATGTTCGGGCTGCCCGAGTCGGGTCTGGCCGAGACGTTGCGCGACGCCGAGGCGTCGGTACCCGGCTTCGAGTCGCTCGAGATCACCACCTGCCTGCGGCGGGGCGAGGTCGAAATGGTCACCCGCTACGAGCCGGACAACTCCGACAGCTACGCCAAGCTGATGCAACTGGTGCGCGACCGGCACGGCGAACAGCTCTTCTCCGAAGACGGTTCCACGGTGGACGATTTGGTCGCCGGGGCGCTGGCCGGCCGCCGGATCGCGACGGCCGAATCCTGCACCGCGGGGCTGCTGGCGGCGCGGCTGACCGACCGGCCCGGATCATCGGACTACGTGGCCGGCGGGGTGGTCGCCTACTCGAACGACGCGAAAGCCGAGCTGCTTAGCGTCGACCCGGGGCTGATCGAGGCCCACGGCGCGGTGTCCGAGCCGGTGGCCGAGGCGATGGCGGCCGGCGCGCTGAGCCGTTTCGGCGCCGACACCGCCGTCGCGATCACCGGAATCGCCGGGCCGGGCGGAGGGACGCCCGAAAAGCCGGTGGGCACAGTCTGTTTCACCGTGGCGCTGAGTGACGGCCCAAAGCACACCCGCACGTTGCGGCTGCCCGGCAATCGCTCGGACATCCGGGAGCGCTCGACGACGGTGGCCATGCACCTGCTGCGGCGCCTGCTGGGCGCTGTCAGCTAGGCCCGACTTCGAGATTGCCGCCATGGTCGCGATTGGCGCCCAAACCACAACCGCAGCGGCAATCTCGACGTAGAAACCTGAGTCACTTCGCTTCGCTTGGCAGGAAAGCGGTTTCGGCCGTGCCGAAGCGAATCCCCGTGGCGTCCTTACCGATCAGCGTGAGGAACGCGACGGCGATGAGTACGGGCACGATCGTCGCCGCCAACGCGAACGGATAGCCGTGCGACTCGGCGAGGCGTTCCTGGATCGGTAGGTTGAACGCGGCCAACAGGTTTCCGAGCTGGTAGGTCACGCCGGGGTAGAGGCCGCGGATGGCATCCGGCGACATCTCGGTCAGGTGGGCGGGGATCACACCCCACGCGCCCTGCACGCACAGCTGCATCAGAAAAGAGCCGAGGCACAGCATCGCGGCCGTGCGCGAGTAGGCGAACAGCGGAACGATCGGCAGCCCCAGCAGGGCGCAGAAGATGATGGTGTAGCGGCGGCTGAACCGTTGCGACAGCGTGCCGAACACCAGCCCGCCGATGATCGCGCCGATGTTGTACACGATGACGATCCACTTGACGGTGGCGCTGGACAGGGCGGCGCCGTGGTTGGCGGTCGACGTCAGGAAGGTTGGGTAGACGTCCTGGGTGCCGTGGCTCATCCAGTTGAAGGCCGTCATCAGCAGCACCAGGTAGAAGAACCGGCGGATGATCGCCCCGTCGCGCAGCACGTCCCGAATCCTGGTGCTGGTCAACTTCATTTGATCCTGGGCGGCCTCCCAGACCTCGGACTCCTCGACCCGGTACCGGATGATCAGGCTGACCAGCGCGGGGATGATGCTCAGCGCGAAGAGCCACCGCCACGACAACCCGAGCCAGTTCATCACCACCAGCGAGGCGACGCTGGCCAGCAGGTAGCCGAATGCGTAGCCCTCCTGCAGCAGCCCGGAGAAGAACCCGCGCCGCTCGACCGGAACCTTCTCCATGGCCAGCGCGGCCCCCAACCCCCACTCACCGCCCATGCCGATCCCGTACAGCAGCCGCAGGATCACCAATACCGTGAAGTTGGGCGCGAACGCGCACAGGAAGCCGACGACGGAGTAGAACATCACGTCGACCATCAGCGGCAGCCGCCGTCCGACGCGGTCGGCCCACAGCCCGAACAGCAGGGCGCCCACCGGACGCATGATCAGGGTGGCCGTGGTGACGAACGCGACCTCGGCCTTGCTGTGGTGGAAAGTCTTGGCGATGTCGGCGTAGACGAGCACGACGATGAAGTAATCGAACGCGTCCATCGTCCAGCCCAACAACGCGGCGACGAAAGAGTTTCGCTGGTCGGCGGTCAACCGTTGTGTGCTCACGTCAGCATCGTTGCCTACGCGGCGCGGGATGGCGAGCCTTTCTGTCCGCGCGGCGTTGCGGCACTCACCCCACCAGCCTTTGCAGGCCGCGCTGATAGGCCTTGAGGCTGTGCCGCCACCCGGGTCCGATCCCGCCGCTGTCGACGTAGATCGCGCTGCCGGCGTGTTCGTAGGGGCACGGCGGTAGCGGCGGGATGATGTCGCAATAGTTCACCACTCGTGAGCAGGAGGCGATGATCTCGTTGAACGCCGTGACGAAATCGCCGAACCCGGCCTTCGGACCGGCGAAGGTGATGAGGCGAGGCGCGAAATTCGGCGGGATGTTGACGAAGATGTCGGGCGCCCCGATGACGGCAAGCGCCCCGCCCAGGCTGTGCCCGATTATCAAGAGGTTGTTGCACCCCACGCAGGCGGCGGGGAGGTTGGCCACGATGCTGGCGCGGACCATGCGGTAGACGGCGTGAAAGCCACTGTGCACGTATCCGAATTTGGGAACGAATCCATACGGCGTGGGAATGATGTCCAGGTCCGTGAGGACGTCGTCGAGGTCGGCGGTGCCGCGAAACGCCAGGAACGCCGTCTGGGTGGACGGGTTATTGCCGATAATGCCGAAGATGTTGTCGCGCAGCACCATTTTCGCCGCCACGGGATGTTGATTGGCCAGTGCCGCCGCGAGCACACGGTCGCCCTGGATCAGCGCGGTCGCTTGATATCCCGGCGGGAGATTCAACGGGAGGCCCGACATCGCGTTGTATGCGGAAAAAGCCAACGGAATGCCCACATTGAGCGCGAAAGCGGGATCGAATCCCGGCGGCGAAGGCTGGGTAACCACGCCCACCGGGGCCGCGTTCGCTTCCACCGGGAAGAGCCATGGCGCGAGAATTACGGATCCACCCAGTAAAGCCGTCTTAGTCACGAAGTCTCGCCGCGCCATTTCCCGCGAAGGAGAATCGCTCATCGATTTCCTTTCTAGGTATGACATGAATACGGTAAGGGGACAAACCGTCGTCGACCTGAACCGTTGTACTTCTGTCACTCTTTTGAAATCGGCGCGAGCGCGAGCGAGCCGAAAGCAGATCGCCGATAAGCATTTCGGGTCACGGGTTCATCACGGACGGGCAAGGAGCGCGGGCCCCGACGCGTCCGCCCAAGCCATTTCAACTTCCAATCCGCGAGAGTAAGTTGCGGATACATGCGCATCATCGACGCCGACGGACACGTCGCCGAGAACTCCTCGCTGGCAATCGAAGCCATCAAGCGGTGGCCGGAGCACGTCAAGCCCAGCGCCGACGGGCGAATGCGGTTGACGTTCGAAGGCCGCAACTATCCGGAGGATCAGGGCCCGGGTGCCGGGTGTCCGCCCGAGCATGGCATCAGCAAGGCGCCCGACATCAATTGCCGGTCGACCGAGGGCGTGCTCGGCGACGCCGACCGCGACCACATCGACACGATGGTGCTGTACCCCAGCCTGGGCCTGTGCGCCCCCAGCCTCGAGGATCCCGAGTTCGCGGCGGGATTCGCCCGGCTCTACAACCAGTGGATCGCGGATTACTGCGCCCCGTCGGGCGGCCGACTGAAGGGCGTCGCCGTAACTCCGATCGAGCACGGCCAGGCGGCGATCGACGTCATGACCGAGGCGAAAGACCTTGGGCTGGTGGCAACCCTGGTCCCGCCGGCGCTCAAGACCCGCAACCTCGACCACCCCGACCTCGACCCCTTCTACGCCGCCGCGGTCGACCTGGAGATGCCCCTGGGCATTCACGGCGCCCCGGGCATCCACCTGCCGAAGATCGGCGTCGACCGCTTCACCAACTACATTCAGGTGCACTGCATCAGCTTCCCGTTCGACCAGATGACCGCCATGACGGCGCTGGTGTCCGGCGGCGTCTTCGAACGGCACCCGCGGTTGCGGGTCGCGTTCCTCGAGGCGGGCGCCGGTTGGGTCCCGTTCTTCATGGATCGCCTGCACGAGCATTACGAGAAGCGGGGCGACTGGGTCGAGCGCGGCTGGCGGCGCGATCCGCACGAGTACTTGGCGGCGGGCAACATCTGGGTCACGTGCGAGCCCGAGGAGCCGATCCTGCCCGGAGTCATCGATGTGCTCGGCGCCGACTTCATCATGTTCGCCAGCGACTACCCGCATTGGGACGGCGAATGGCCGGAAAGCACCAAGCACCTGCGGACCCGCGCGGATATCAGCGAAGAGGCCCGCGAAAAGATCGGCGGGTTGAACGCGCAGCGCTTCTACAACCTCAACTGATCAGTCCGGATCGGCTTAAGCCGTTGGGTTGCATTCGATTCAGCGGATTCTCAGGCCACCGAAGCTGCGGTAATGTGCAGTGCGCAGCTGGTTTGCCAGGGTCGCAATTTGACACTCGGCATCGAGCGGCGGGCGCTGTCGGAGGCCCGTCGCGAGAGGGAACCCGGTGGGAATCCGGGACTGTCCCGCAGCGGTATGCAGGAACGACCGCCGTCAATGGCACTGGTCCTTTCGGGGACCGGGAAGCGACGGCTACTAGGAGCACCGTTCTCGGTGCGTGCCTGCGAGTCCGAAGACCTGCCAGCCGTGCCGGGCGCGCCGCGTCCGGCGTGCGCGTCGCCTCGTGGATTGGGCCGATGGCCGCAGCAGGAACTGGCGTGCCGATTCGTCGGTGCGCCGGTCGGCTCTGCGGCTGAACGCCCTGTGGGCGACGAGCATCCCGTCGCACAAAGGACGTTCGATGACACTACCGCTGTTCAACACGAATCACGTTGCCGTATTTGGCTTTAGCCGCACCGTGCTCGCCGGGGCCGAGCGGATGGGCCGGTGGTCATGAGCGCATCGCTGGATTTCGGCTTGTTACCGCCCGAGATCAACTCCGGGCGCATGTATTCCGGAGCGGGCAGCGCCCCGATGCTGGCCGCCGCGGCGGCCTGGTCGGGGCTGGCGACCGAGCTGCGGTTGACAGCGCTGGCCCACGGCTCGGTGATCGCGGCGCTCGGTGATCAATGGCGCGGCCCGGCAGCGATCTCGATGGCCGCCGCCGCCGCACCATATGCGGCGTGGTTAACCGCGACCGCCGCTCAGGCTGAGCAGGCCGCCGCGCAGGCCGTGGCCGCAGCGACGGCGTATGAGACCGCCTTCGCCGCGACCGTGCCGCCGCCGGTGGTCGCGGCCAATCGGGTCCTGCTGACGAAACTGATCGCCACCAACTTTCTGGGACTGAACGCCGGCGCCATCGCGGCCACGGAAGCTCACTACGGCGAGATGTGGGCGCAGGACGCCGCCGCCATGTATTACTACGCTGCCGATTCGGCGGCCGCGTCGGCGGTGACCCCGTTCGACCCGCCACCGCGGACCGCCGATCCGGCGGGGCCCGCCGCGCAGGCCGACGCGGTCACCCAGGCCGCCGGCACGTCGGCCGCGGCGAACGCGCAGACGGCGCTGTCGCAACTGCAGTCCGCGGTGCCGGCCACGCTGCAGAGCCTCGCCGCGCCATCCGTCCCGGATTCGTCGGGGTTGATGGATTGGCTGGGAATGGGCGGGGCGGACTTCTTCAGCCCGAAGGGAATTCTCGGTTTCCTGGCCGGCACGGACGGCTCCCCGCTGGGGGCCCTCCTCAACAGCAACTTGTTGAACACCCTGTCGTCCGGGTTCTACATGCCGGGCAACTACCTGGGCACGATGACCGATTTCGCGGGCATGGCGAGCGCCGGGGGAGCCGCGGACGCGGGTGAGGCCGCGGCGGCCGGATCGCTCGAAGCCGGGCCCGCGTCCACGGTCGCCCCGCTGGGGTCAACGGGTCTGGGCGGCGCGGTGACGGCAAGTCTGAACCAGGCGTCCTCGGTGGGCGCCCTGTCGGTGCCGTACGGATGGACCGCCGCCGCGCCGGAGATCACACTTGCCGCCCAGGCGCTGCCCGGCCTTGGCACCGTCCCCACCGTCGCGGCAAGCGCCGAGGGAAGCCTGCTCGGCGAGACGGCCCTCGCGTGCATGGCGGGCCGCGCGATGAGTGGCGCGAGCGTCGGGGGACGCCCGGCGGGCGGCGCGGCCGCCCAGCACCGCCCCCTGCCCGTCGTGATCGTGAAACCACCCCCGACGTCGACCGGGTGAACCGACTCGTGGGCGGCTGGGTCGCCGAGCACGGCGCCTACCCGCGAGGGCGGCGGGGTGGCAGGATCTCCCGCATGGGCCCCTTTCTGATTCGCGCCGCACTGACCGGGTTTGCGCTTTGGCTGGTCACGAAGTTCGTCCACGGGATCACGTTCGTCGGCGGGGACACGAGGCTGCAGCGGGTCGGCATCATCTTCGTCGTCGCCGTCATCTTCGGTCTGGTCAACGCGTTCATCAAGCCGATCGTCCAGTTCCTGTCGATCCCGCTGTACATCCTGACCCTCGGCCTGTTCCATGTCGTCGTCAACGCGCTGATGCTGTGGATCACCGCGCGGATCACCGAGCACACCACGCACTGGGGCCTGCAGATCGACCATTTCTGGTGGACGGCGATCTGGGCCGCGATCGTGTTGTCGATCGTGAGCTGGCTGCTGTCGCTGGTGCTTCGCGACGTCGGCCGCCGCACGCGCGCCTGACGTTCAGCGGCCCCGCCATCGCGGCGGTCGCTTCTCGGCGAAGGCCCGCGGCCCCTCCTTGGCGTCCTCGGTCTCGAAAATGCGGTCGCTGTGCCGGGTTTCGTTGTCGTAGGCCGACGCCAGGTCGAGCGCCAGGCCCTCGACGGCGGATTGTTTCGTCGCGGAGACCGCGAGCGGCGCATTCGCCGTGATGCGCTCGGCGTAGTCGTACACCGTCTCCATCAGCCGCTCCGGCGGGACCACGCGATTGATCAGCCCCATCGCCAGGGCCCGGTCCGCGTCTACCATGTCGGCGGTCAGCAGCAACTCCATCGCCAGGGGGTAGGGCATCTGCCGTGGCAGCCGAACGGTGCTACCGCCGCCCGCGAACAGGCCCCGCTTGGGCTCCATCACGGCGAATCGTGCGGCGGGCACCGCCACCCGAATGTCGGCGGAGCTCAACATCTCGAAGCCCCCCGCGACGCAGGTGCCGTTGATCGCGGCGATGATCGGCTTGTAGACCGGGAAGCGATGCAGGACGGCGTGAATGGCGTCGTCCTTGTTCCACCCCTCGGGCTGCGGCAGGTCGCCGGTGAGTTCGGGGATGAACTTCTTCAGGTCGGCGCCGGTGCAAAAGTCCTGTCCCACACCGGTGATCACCGCGACCCAGGCGCCGGCGTCGTCGCGGAAGGCCGCCCACGCGTGGGCCAGGTCGCGGAAATGCTCCATGTCCAGCGAGTTGCGCGTCTCCGGCCGGTTGATCGTGATGGTGGCGACGTGCGCGGCGAGCGTGTAGTCGATGCTCACGGCGTCCCCCGCGCACCGGCCAAGCGGACCACGTCCCGCGCGCAGCCCCAGGACAACGTCACACCGTTGCCGCCGTGTCCGTAGTTGTGGATGCAGCGGGCCCGGCCCAGCGGCTCGGCCTCGACCCGCACCGAGGTGCGGCCGGGACGCAGCGCGGTGATGACCTCTATCACCTCGGCTTCGGCGAGTCGCGGCTCAATCTTGCGGCAGCGGTGCAGGATTCGCTCCGTCACGTCGGGATCCGCGGCGGTGTCCCAGCGGTCGGCAACGCTCACGCCGCCGCACACCACGCGCCGTGGGTGGGGGAAATAACAGGTCCACTCCGGGCCGCCGTCGATCTCGACAAACAGTTGGCGCAGACCGGGATTGGTGAGCACGACGTGCTGGCCGAACAACGGGCGCACGGTGTCGTCGCCGGTCAAGGATCCCGCGGCCAGACCGGTGCAGTTGACCACGATCGGCGCGGCGTCGGCCGCCTCGGCCAGCGACCGCACCGGGCGCTCCTCGATTTCGCAGCCGGCCGCGGCCAGCCGCCGGGTGAGGTAGTCGAGGTAGGACGGCATGTCGATCATCGGCAGGGTGGCGCGAAAGCCGTTGCCGAAACCGTCCGGGAGGTCGGCGGGGTCGGCCGGGTGCAGGTCGGGGATCAACGCCGCGGCCGCCGACATCGACTCGGTGGCAGTCAATTCGCCGACGGCCAGCGCCGGCGCCAGCTGGACGCCGGAGCCGGGATCGTTGGCGAGTTCGCGGAACACCCCCAGCGAGTGTCGGGTCCAATCCAGCGTGTCGCCGGCACGTTCCGCGGGCCGCGGCGGCAGCCATACCGCGCCGGCCACCTTCGACGTCGTGCGCTGGGGTGTGGCGGCCGTCCAGACCCGTACCGGCCAGCCGGCCTCGGCCAGGCACACGGCCGACGTCAGGCCGCTGACCCCGGCACCGACGACGACGATCTGTTGCGCACTGGCCACGGCGCCACCGTAGCGAATATGGACCGGCCGCGGAGCCGGTCAGGACCCGTCAGGAATGCGGAGGGGGCTGCTGTCCGCCCTGGCCACCGAGCAGCCCGTTGAGGATGCCGAGCGTGCCCTGCACGCCGGCGGGCGGCGTCGTGGGCGGGAGCGCGGCGTCCGGGGTCAGCTGCCAGGGCTGGCAGCCCGACGTCTTGAACGCCTTGTCGGTCGGGTCGATCTGCACGACCTGAGGCTTCTTGCTCATCGCATTGTCGATGATGTTGCCGTCGGGATTGCCGGTCCGCTTCCAGTAGCAGGTCCCGTTGTCCAGGGGTCCGCCCGAGCTGTAGATGCCCGGCGCGATGTCGGTACCGACGTTGTAGATGCCGTCTTTGTCCATGGTCGTCTTCGGCGCCGGTGCGGCGGCCGGAGTGGCTCCCGGCGACGGCGCCGGTGAGGCCGACGACGGCGGCGGCCCGGGCGGGGGCCCCTGCGACGCGGCCGGCGAAGGCGACGGTGCCGGCGTCTGGTCCGGATCGGCCCAGGCGACGCCCGCCGACGCGGTCCAGCCCGCGATCATCAGCCCCGCGACGGCCAACCGGGCCGCGGTAGGTGCACCAGCCTCAATCCCCATAGCACGCAAGCGTACCGGGGTGAGCAGCTTAAATCACATAATGCGTCGTACGCGGGTGGGCTCGGGGGCCGCTAATCGAGCCGCCGCACGCGGCCGGCATAGCCCAGCGCGTGCTCGTAAACCTTGAGGTTGTCGCGGGAAATCCGCGCGTGCACCGGCCGTTCGAGCAGGAAGCGCAGGACCGGGTTATAGGCGTGGTAGGTCTCGTGGAACGTCAGCACGGTGGTCCCGTCCGGCTGCTCCTCGAGGCGGTGATATCCCTCGGCGCGCGACCACAGCGGCGCGCCGACGGCCACGTAGCGCGAGAGCCGGTTGGTTTCGGCCTCCGTGACCGTTTCCCAGGACCGCGCCCTGCCCCCGGAAAGCAGGTACTTGGGCACCTCGAAGACGCAGGTGCGGACCAGCCCCTCGCCGGCTTCGTTGCCCTCGTTGAGGATCTCCATGCTGCCGTTCGGCCAGGTGAGCACCCGCGGTCGCGGCG
The DNA here is from genome assembly GCF_001667595.1 of Mycobacterium sp. E2989. NCBI lineage: Bacteria > Bacillati > Actinomycetota > Actinomycetes > Mycobacteriales > Mycobacteriaceae > Mycobacterium > Mycobacterium sp. E2989. Next base: position 27,424 of record NZ_LZJX01000054.1, read on the forward strand.
CGTCGGGCGGCGGGGGCGGATGCAGCACCCGCCACACCTTCGCCGGGGGCGCGTCGACGTGGAATCGCACGGTGTAGGACTGCATCAGCCGTCTCCCCAGCTGTCCCAGAACGTGACCGTCTCCGCGGGCGGCCGCGCGGCCGGCCGGAAGTCGGTGCCGACGGTGTAGGCGACCGGGAACAGCGCGGCCTGCGTGACCGTGTCCGGAATGCCAAGCAGCTCGGCCACTTCCCGCTCCTTGGCCAGGTGCATCGTCGTCCACACCGATCCCAGGCCACGGGACCGCAGGGCCAGCAGGAAGCTCCAGCCGGCCGGGATGATCGACGCCCAGGCCGACGCGGCGATCAACAGGTTGGAGTTGTCGATGCGGTTCGCCAGGCACGGGATGACGTGGACGGGAACCTTGCCCAGCGTGTCGGTGAGGCTCAGGGCACTCGCGTACACCCGCTGCGTTTGCGGGTCGGACGCCTCCTTGGCGGCGTAGGCCAGGTACTCGGCGCCGACGCTGCGGTAGATCTCGGCGATGGCGGCGCGCTTGTCGGCGTCGGTGATCACCAACCAGCGCCAGTCCTGGGTGTTGCTGGCGGTGGGCGCCTGCATCGCGAGCCGGATGCATTCGAGGATCACGTCGCGGCCGACCGGCCGGTCCAAGTCGAGGCGCTTGCGCACCGAGCGGGTGGTGCTCAGCAGTTCGTCGACCGTGGCTAGGTCCATCCGGCGTTCCTCACTAGAGATCGATTGCGCACGACTGATCGACACCCAGGACGCTCAACGAGCGCCCCAGGCCCAAAAACACCGCCACGCACAGCGTGAGGTCGAGGATCTCGGGGTCGGAGAACGACTCGCGGAGCCGCCCGAAGAAGGCGTCGTCCAGCGACGCATGGTCGGTCGCGAACCGCTCGGCGAATTCGATCGCGAGCCGCTGACGCGGCGTGTAGCCGGGGTAGGTGGCGTACGCGGCGACGTTGTCGTACAGCTCCGGCGCGACGCCGGCGTCCAGCACGGACTGGGCCCGGAACCCGGAGCACGCCGCGCAGTCGTTGATCTGCGCGATGCGCATCCTCGCGAGCTCGCGCTCGTCGGCCGGCAGAACGCTCTGCTGGTATGCGCCGCGGATCATCCGCTCCACCATGTCGCCGAGTTGCGGCCGCAGCGTCCAGATCATGGCGGCTTCGCCGCCCGGGCCATCCGGCACGTTCAGACGGGCCATCGGCGACTCCTGCCCGGTGAGGTAATTACTGAGTCGAGCAAACCATTTCGCCACCCGGCTGTCCAGGGCGCAGTACCACCGCCGTAGACCCGGCCACGCGTTCGGAGTTACCGTCTCGACGTGCTGTTCATGCACGAGGTGCACAAGGTGCGCGGCCGCTGCGAAGACGACTTCGAGTCCGCGTTCCGGCGGGGCTGGCTGCCCATGCTCGCCGCCGGTGACGACGCGCGGCTGCTCTGGTATGCCGACCATGCCCAGGGCAGCGGTCCGTCCTACACGGTCGTGACCGTCACCGCCGTCCGGGACGGAACGGCGTGGGAACGCCTGGCGCTCCGGGTGCAACGCGGCGACCTGCAGTCGTGGATGCGTGAGCTGGACGAGCTGCGCTACGACGTCGAGGCGAAGCTGCTCGCACCGCTGCCGTGGTCGCCGCTGCAGGACATGCCGTGGGCGGACGTGCCGGTCGACGGGCGGGAGCACGAACTCAGCCTGTACATGGAAGACACCATGTGGCCGTACCCGGACAAGTTCGAGGAGTACATCGAACGCAGCGGCGACGTGTACGCCCAAAGCCTGCAGCGGCCGTCGTCAATGCTGTTGATCCAGGCGGCTTTTCAGCCCGCGCTCGGCAGCCACCTGCACCGCGAGGTCGTCCTGATGCAGCGCATTCAGCGGCCCGAGCAATTGCTCGAACTGCTGAAGACCCCGATTCCGCCTGAATACCGCGCCCCGGGCACCTGGATGCACGACGCGCTGCACCTGCGGGACCAGTGGACCAGCCGGCTGCTGCGCACCTCCGCGTGGTCACCCCTGTACTGAGCCGGCGATGAATATTTCAACGATGCTCGAGGCGGCCGCGACGGGCGATCCCGCCCGCGTCGCGCTCATCGTCGACGGGCGGTCGATCGGTTACGGCGAGCTGGCGGCGACCGTGCGCCGGTGCGCCGCCGGCCTGGCCGACCGCGGCGTGACGCCCGGCCAGCGCGTCGCGGTGGTCGACGGCGGGAGCGTGCTCTCGATCGCGACGGTGCTGGGGGCGGCCCGCATCGGCGCGGCGGCCGCGCTGATGAACCCGGCGCTGACACCGATTGAGTTGCACGGGCTTTTGACGGGTGCGGGGTGTGGCGAGGTGGCCGTCGCGGGGGAGCCGTACGCCGACCGGGTCCGCGACGCCGGGGCGCCGACGGTGGTGACGGGCGCCGAGCTGCTGGGCGGCGTCGGCCCCTCGGCGCCGCCCGCGCTCGACGTCGAGGGCGATGCCCTGGTCCTGTTCACCAGCGGCACAACGGGATTGCCGAAGGCCGTCGCGATCAGCGACCGGCAGCTGGCCAGGCGGATCGAGGGGATGGCGGCGCCGTTCCGGGCCGACGCCAAACCCTCGGTGGGCATGATGTGCGTTCCGTTCTTCCATGTCGGCGGCTCGCTGGGAATATTGGGCAGCCTCTACTCGGGCAACACGTCGGTGATACAGCAGCGATTTGACGCCGGCGACTGGTTGCGCCTGGTGTCAGAACATCGGGTGACCACCACGTTCCTGGTCCCCACGATGTTGCAGCGCATCCTCGACCATCCCGGCTTCGCCGACGCCGATTTGTCCTCACTGATCGCCGTCGCGTACGGGGCGGCGGCCGCGCCGGTCGAGCTGGTGCGCCGGGCGATGGCCGCCCTCCCGCACGTGGCTTTCGCGAACGTGTTCGGCCAGACCGAGACCCTCGGCGCGTACACGACGCTGCTACCGGCCGATCACCGCGATCCCGCCCGGGCCGGATCCGTGGGCAGGCCCCTGCCCGGGGTCGACGTGCGCGTCGTGGACCCGGAGACCGGGGAAGACGTCGACACCGGAGCGGTCGGCGAGTTGTGGGTGAATACCACCCAGAACGTCACCGAGGGCTGGCTGCGCACCGGTGACCTCGCCCGCCGGGATTCCGACGGCTACATCTTCCCCAGCGGGCGGCTCAGCGACACCATCAATCGTGGGGGCGAGAAGTTCGGGCCGATCGAAGTCGAGGAAGCGCTTCGTTCACACCCGTCGGTACGTGACGCCGCGGTCGCCGGAATCGCCGACGACGAACTCGGGCAGCGGGTGGGGGCGGCGGTGGTCACCAGCGGCCCGGTGACCCTCGAACAGCTGCGAACGCACTGTCGTGAGTCGATCGCCTACTTCAAGCTGCCCGAGCGGCTGGCGATCGTCGACGACATCCCCTACAGCTCGACCGGCAAGGTCAACCGTCGCCGGCTGGCCGCGCTGATCGCCGAACAGGCTTGACCGCAAGGAGTTTCGATGCTTTTCCTTCACGAGACGCACAAGGTGGTCGGCGCCCGGCAGGACGAATTCGAGGCCGCCTACCGCGAGGGCTGGATGCCGACGCTGGCCGAGGGGGACGACGCCCGACTGCTCTGGTACACCAATCACGCCCACGGGTCCGGGCTGTCCTACAACGTGGTCACCATCACCGGCATCGTGGACGGCGCGGCCTGGGAAAGGCTCGCGCGCCGGACACAAGGCGGCGACCTGCGGCCCTGGATGCGTGAGCTGGACAACCTGCGCCACGAGGTGACGGGCAAGCTCCTGCTTCCCGTCGACTGGTCACCGCTGCAAACGGTGGACCTGGCCACGGTGCCCACCGACGGTGCGACCCACCAGCTGAGCCTGTTCATGGAAGACACCGGCTGGCCCGACGCCGCGCTCGATGACTACATCCGGATGTGGGACGAGATCTATTACCGGCTGCTGTCCAAAGCCCCGAAAGAGCGGCGGATCCTCGATATCCAGGCGTGCTTTCAGGTCGCGCACGGCAGTCACCGCCGACGAGAAGCGATGCTGTGGCAGAAGATCGAGGACTTCGACAACTACGCCGCGCTGGTCCACCTGCTGACCACCGAGACGGCGCCCGAGCACCGGCGGCCCGGCAGCTACATGGTCGAGGCGCTGAAATACCGCGATCAGTGGGAAAGCCGCCTGCTGCGAACGTCGGACTGGTCACCGCTGTACTGAGGCCGGTCGGTTGAGGATCCGGGCGGCCTGCTCGACCATGTCGGCCATGATGTCGGCCGCCGGCCGGACCTGCCGCAGCAGCCCCACCCCTTCGCCGACGAGAATGGCGGCGGTATCGAAATCCTCTGCGGCGACCGCCTTTTCGTAGGCGGCCACCGCTTCGGGCAGCGCGGAAGAAAGCCGGTCCTCGTTGCCGTGCCAGGTGCCGAGGAAGGTGTTGCCCAGCGCCCGCGCGTTGTAGCCGGCGGGCCAATCGAGCCGCCGGACCAGGTCAAAGGCGCGGGTGCGGAAGGTGTCGTCGCCGCTGGCCGCCAGCGCCCGCTCGTGGGCGCGGGGCGACACCAACGCCTCCGGGGAGGCCCAGAACCTGGTGCCCACCAGGGCGCCGTCGGCGCCGAGCGCCAGCGCGGCCGCCAGACCCCGGCCGTCGGTGACGCCGCCCGCCGCCAGCACGAGCGTGTCCGGTGAGCGTGCGGCGACGAGGTCGGCGACGTCGGGCACCAGCGTGAAGGTGGAGCGCGCGGTCATGCCGTGCCCACCGGCCTCGCCGCCCTGGGCCACGATGACGTCGGCTCCGGCGTCCAGGGCCTGGCGCGCATGGTCGAGCGTCTGCGCCTGCGCGATGAGGGGGGTGCCGTCGGCGCGAATGCGGTCGGCGAACGGCTGCAGCTCGCCGAATGACAGCATGATCGCGGCGGGCCGCCGTTGCAGAGCCGCCTCGAGCAGCTCGGGTTGGCGGGCCAGGCTCCAGGTGATGAACCCGCATCCGACCGCCGCCCCCGCGGCCCGGTCGAATTCGCGTCCCAACCAATCGGAATCGCCGTAACCGCCGCCGATGAGGCCCAGGCCGCCGGCCGACGTCACCGCCGCCGCCAGGCGCCCTCCGGAGATGCCCGCCATCGGGGCGAGCACCACCGGGTACCGGACACCGAAAAATTTGGTCAGCCGAGTGTCCAGGGTCATGTCAGCTCCCCGGTGAGGAACTGCGCCCGGCCGTGGCCGAAAGACCAATCCTCGTCGCTGTTTTCGGTGATCGAGACGATGAGATCGGCCGGGTCGAGCTGGCACCGTTCCGCCAGATTGGTCGCCAGCAGCTCGAAGAACTTCTCCTTCATCACCCGTGTGCGGCGCCGGCTTACCATGTGCACGATCACCTGGCGCGCCGAACGGGTGATGCCCAATCCGGTGTCCAGCGCGACGATTTCGTGGGCGGGGTGGGTGCGCACCACCTGGTAGCGGTCGCGCGGCGGCACGCCGAACGCGTCGACGACGGACTCGTGAACGGCGTCGAGCAACGCCCGCACCTCCGACGGCGTGCGGCCCTCGACGAGGTCGATGTACAGCAGTGGCATCTTGTCTCCTCTGATCTATCTCCTGGCTTCGACGGTAGGTCCGCCCAGGTCGGCTGTGAAATGCCCGCTGTCATCGATCTATGCTTCTCGGGCATGGGCGCGTTGGACGGTGGCCGAGTCGAGCTGCGCCACCTTCGGGCGTTCGAGGCGGTGGCGCGGCTCAAGTCGTTCACCCAGGCCGCCGACGAACTCCGCATCACCCAACCGGCGCTCAGCCGCACCATCCGCCAACTGGAGGACGCGCTCGGCGCGACGCTCGTGGATCGCAGTTCGCGGCACGTCGAGACCACCCGGGCCGGCCGGGCGTTCCTCCATGACATCGAGCGGATCCTCGCGGAGCTGGAACTTGCGGTCGGCGCCGTGCGCCGGCAGGCGAGCATCGGCCTCGGATTCAGCTGGTTGCTGCCCGACCCGTGGGCGCAGGACACCGTCGCCCGTTTCGAACGAACCACCGGGGCGCGGGTCAGGTTGGTCCGCACCGACGATGCGCTGAGCGCCGTGCAACAGGGCAAGGTCGACGTCGCCGTCGTCCGCGGGCACGTGACGTCGACCGCCGTGCGGGTGGTGCACCTCTTCGACGAGTCCCGAGTGGCCGTGTGCTCGGTGCACTCACCGCTGGCCGGCCGATCGGAGTTGGACTGGGCCGAGGTCCCGCGCTGGCCGCTGGTCGTCAACACCGCCAGCGGCACCACCGGGCCCTGGTCGTGGCCCCCCGGCGAGGGGCCGGAAACCATCGTGGAGACAACCAATTTCGACGAGTGGCTCGAATCCGTCGCGGCGGACCGCGGCATCGGTGTGATCCCCGACGTCGCCGTTCGCCGCAACATTCACCCCGGCGTCCGGTTCGTCGCTTTGCGCGGAGCGCCCGTGAGCCCGGTGGCCCTGGCGTTTCTGCCGCGCGCTCACAACGCCGTGCTGCGCCGCTTCGTCGAAGCGGCCGTCGCGAGCGCGCAGAACGCTTGACTGTGTGCCCACGGCTTCGAGCGTGCGCCAGCGGCGGCACTTGCCGGCGCGTCGCCACCGTCAGCGCACACTCGACGGGTCAGGCGAGCGGCGCCAAACCCGAGCGCAGCACCTGCAGGCTGGATGCCACGAGTTCGCCGAGGTCGCCGGCGCAGCCGTTGCGGCCCCAATTCTCCACCGCCACAACGAGGGCGGCCGCCAGGGCCGAGCCCGCGACTTCGGCGAGCAGGTCGACGTTCGCCACGTCCGGGTTGCGGGCCCGGACGAAGTCGGTCAGCACTCGGGCGAACGACGCCTGCACCACCCGCAGATGGCCCTCGATCCGGTCGGCACTGATCAACTCCGCACGGGCCTTCGCCGCCTGGCGGACCACTTCGAGGTCGTGCGGGAAGGCCGCCACGCTCGCCAGCACTGCGTCGAAGAGTGACTCGGAGGCGGGGCGGCCGGCGAGCGCCTCGGCCAGCCATTCCAGCTGCGTCTCGTAGTCCTGGAACAGCACCGCTTCCTTGGTGGGGAAGTGGCGGAAGAAGGTCCGCTCGGTGACGCCGGCCTCCCGGGCCAGCTCGGTCACGGTGACATTGGTAAAGCCCTTGCGCGCAAAGCTTTTCAATGCCGCCCGGCGCAGCGCCTCGTGCGTCGATCGGCGGCGTAGCTCATGGCGGTTCGTCGGCGCGGTCATCCCACCGGAATGGTATCCCAGGCCAACAGTCAGGACCGACATCTTCCAATTATGTCAGTACTGACATATTCTTGTCACGCGCCGACCCGAGGGAGGAAGCCATGCCGGACTATGACGCGATCGTCGTGGGAGCGGGCCACAACGGATTGACCGCCGCCGCGATCCTGCAGCGCGCGGGCCTGCGGACCCTGTGCCTGGAAGCCAACACCTATGCGGGCGGCATGGCTGCGACCGTCGAGCTCATCGACGGCTTCCGCTACGAAATCGCCGGCTCCGTCCAGTTCCCGACCGCCAGCCAGATCACCAAGGATCTGGGGCTGGACACCCTGCCCACGGTTGAGCCGGAGGTGATGTCCACCAACATCGGCGACCACGGCGAGGAGCCGATGATCTTCTACCGCGACCCGATGCAGCTGATGACGCACCTGGGCTCCAAGCACGGCATGGAAGCCGTCACCGGCATGGCCGAATTGATCGGGTGGAGCCAGGGGCCCGCAAAGGCGTTGGGCCGCTTCGATGTCCGCACGCCGCCCAAGACCATCGACGAGATGTATGCCTGCGCGGCCAACGACGCCGAGCGGCGGGCCATTCACGAAATGCTGTTCGGATCGGCGATGGACGTCATCGACCGCTACCTGCCCGACAAGGACAAGCACGCGGTGATGCGCGGAATGCTCGCGTTCCTGGCCATCAACTCGACCTACCGGGGGCCCTACACGCCGGGCAGCGCCACCTGCCTGGCCTTCGCCCTGGCCGTGCCCGACGACAGCACGGCCATGATGACCAAGCTCAAAGGCGGCATCGGCGCGCTCACCGAGCACCTGCGCGAGCTGTTCGTCTCCCACGGCGGTGAGATCCGCTACCGCGCGAAGGTGGAGCAGATCCTCGTCGACCACGGCGCGGTGACCGGCGTGCGGCTACGCGACGGATCGAGCATCACCGCCCCGATCGTGATCTCCAACCTCGCGCCCGATCTGACGCTGACCGAACTGATCGCGTCGGAACATGTTCCGGCGGAGCTGGTCTCGCGGCTATCCGGACGCGACCACCGGGCTTCCTTCGTCCAGATCCACTTCGCCCTTGACGGGCTGCCCGAATTCGCCCCGCCGTATGAGTTCTTGAACGAGGAAGGCATGCAGCAGTCGGTCGGCATCTTCGGCGATCCGGAAGAGCAACAGCTGCACTGGGAGAATTGCCGCCGGGGCATCGTGCCGGACAACCCGTCGATGGGCATGCAGATCCCGTCCGTGCACGACCCGGGCATGGCTCCGCCCGGCAAGCACGCGGCCAGCGCGTACGCCTACGCCTTCCCGGTCGAAGTCGACCGCCAGGAGCACGGCCGGCTCAAGAACGAGATGGCGGGGCGCGTTATCGACAAGATCACCCGGCTGGCCCCGAACTTCAAGGACATCGTCATCCGGCACATCACGTTTGCGCCCTACCACATGAACACGATGTTCGGCGCGCCCGCCGGCGACTTCTGCCACGGCCTGCTGCATCCGGACCTGATGGGCCCGAACAGGCCGGGGCCCAAGGGATTTCTCGACTTCCCGATTCCCATCGAGGGCCTCTACCTCGGCGGCGCGGGATGTCATGGCGGTCCGGGTATCACGTTTACCCCCGGCTACAACGCCGGCTATCAGGCGCTCGAGGACATGGCCTAGAACCTTCAGCCTCCAAAGGTTCCGGTGAGTCGCGCCTGCGCGGTCGCCGCGCCCGCGATCGTCTGCTCCGCCTGCACGCCGGCCAGGCCGTCGGGCAACTGGTAGTCGTTGGGAAGCTGGTAGAGGGTGAACCGGTAGTGGTGCGTGCCGGTTCCCGCCGGCGGGCAGGGCCCCTTGTAGGCGGGCTGGCCGGCCGTGTTCGGCAGCGTGGTGGTCCCGGCCGGCGTCTGACCCTCGGCGGTGCTGCCCGCACCGGGAGCGATCCCGGTCACCACCCAGTGCACGTACAACCCGTTGACGGCATCCGGGTCGTCGACCACGAGCGCCGCCCCCAACGGCGCCGACCATGTCAGCGGCGGCGCCGTGTTCGCCCCTTTGCACGTGTACTGCACGGGAATCGGTGCGCCGTCGGCGAATGCCGGACTGCTGATGGTCAGCGGGCCGCCGGCGGGCGCGGCCGGGACGGTCCGCCCAAGGGTCGTCACCTTCGGCGTCGAGGGCGCCGTCACCCGGCTGTCACCGTGGCCGCCGCAGGCGGCCACCGCGCCGAGCACCACCAGCCCGCCGACCGCCGACGCGACTTGTTGAAACCTGTTCATACCGAACAGTGTGGCCCGCGCGGCGGCGGTCGGGAAGCGCCGCCGCTAACTGCCGCGCTTCTTGACTTCGAGCACCCTTTTGCGCAGCCCGTCGGTCGCCGTGTCCATCAGCCCCTTGGACCCTCGCTTGACGAGGAACCCGGGCACCGGCACGGTGAGATCCACGGTCAGCTCGAAGTGGACCCGGGTTGTGTCGCCATCGGGCTTCAGCGTGTAGCGACCCTCTTGTGCGCGTTGCTGTTTGGAGCTCACCAGCGTCCAGCCCACGCCGTCGTCCTCGACGGAGTAGTCGAGCACCTGCTCGTCGCTGACCCCGACGATCTTGACGACCTGCCGCGATTTGCTGGGATGCCCCTGATCGTCCCGCTCGAGGATTTCGACCTTCTTGTGAAAGGACGACCACTCGGGCAGCGACTCGATGTCGAAGAGCACGTCCATGATCTCGTCGGGCGTCGCCTCGATGACGACGTCGCGGGAGTCGGTGATAGCCATGGGGGAAAGATAACCGCTACGGGGCCGATGAAAACTCGCGCGAAGTCACGGCACCAGGACCACCTTGCCGACGTTCTCCCGCGCGGCCAGGATGCGATGCGCCTCCGGCGCCTCGTCGAACGGCACCGCCGCATGCACGACGGGCGCGATGGTCCCGTCGTCGAGCGCCTCGGTCAGCGGCGTGATCCAGGGCTCGAGCGTGCCGCGGTCGTCCCACAGCCGCAGCATGTTGAGGCCGATGACGGCCTTGGAGTCCGAGAGTTGGTCGATCAGGTTGAACCCGCGCAGCATCGCCAGCGCGTGCGGCGCGGCCGCCCGCAGGGAGCGCCTTTCGCCATGCTGCAGGTTGGACACCCCGTACCCCACCAGCCTTCCGCCGGGGCGCAGCAGATCGTAGGACCGCCGCAGCGACGTGCCGCCCAGCGCGTCGAGCACCAGGTCATAGGGCTCGAGGCCCCGCCACCAACCGTCGCGGCGGTAGTCGATCGCGCGGTCCACCCCGAGCTCGGCGAGCTTGCGATGCTTGGCGGGCGACGCGGTGCCGTGCACCTCGGCGCCGGCGGCCTTCGCGAACTGGACGGCCGCGATGCCCACGCCGCCGGCGGCGGCATGCACCAGCACGCGCTCACCCGCGCGCAGCGACCCGTAACCGTGCAGGGCCGCCCACGCGGTCGCGTAGTTGACCGGCACGGCGGCGCCCTGTTCGAAGCTCATCGCCGTGGGCAGCGGCACCGAGTCGCTCGCGGCCACGTTGACAACCTCGGCGTAACCGCCGAATCGGGTGCCCGCCAGCACCCGCTCGCCGACGCGGCCGGCATCCACACCGTCGCCGACGGCCTCCACCGTCCCGGCTACCTCATAGCCGACCACGGCCGGCAGCTTCGGCGCGTCGGGGTACATCCCGACGCGGGCGAGGTGATCGGCGAAGTTCACCCCCGCGGCGCGCACCGCGACCCGCAGCTGTCCCGGGCCCGGCGGCGGGGGATCCGGCCGCTGCCGGACTTGCAGCACCGACGGATCACCGCGCTTGGTGATGACGACTGCGCGCACCGCCAGCTCCTCTCGCCGCTCAGACCATCCTGGTGTCGTCCACTATGTCGGCCATTCGGGGCGTGTCAACCGTTCCGCCCGGCGTCACCGCCGAGCGGCTAGGTTTCACGATGTGCATATCGCCTGGGAGCGGTTGACGGCCACCGTGCATCGGTGCCGGCTGCGGTTCTGCGATGTCACCGTCGGCCTGGTGTGGGGGCGCACCGGGGTGATGCTGATCGACAGCGGCACCACCCTCGCCGAGGCCGCCGCGATCGACGCCGACGTGCGGCGGCTCACCGGCCGCCCGGTCAGCCATATCGTCCTGACGCACAAGCACTTTGACCACGTGCTGGGCTCCGCGCTGTTCACCGACGCCGACGTCTATTGCGCGCCCGAGGTGGTCGAATACCTAACGTCGGGTACCGACCGGATGCGCGAGCACGCGTTGCAATACGGCGCCGACGCCGCGGCACTCGACCGCACGATCGCGGCCTTGCGGCCCCCACGCCACGGGGTTTATGACGCGGCGATCGACCTCGGCGACCGCACCGTGACGGTCGCCCACCCTGGCCGCGGCCACACCACCTCGGACCTGGTGGTGATCGCTCCGGGCGGGGACGCCGACCCGGACGTGGTGTTCACCGGCGACTTGATCGAGGAGTCCGCCGACCCCTTCATCGACGCGGACTCGGATCTGACGGCCTGGCCGGCCACCCTCGATCGGCTGCTCGCGATCGGCGGACCCGATGCCCGCTACGTGCCGGGGCACGGCAACGTCGTCGACGCGGGATTCGTCCGGCGCCAGCGGGATTGGCTGGCCCACCGGGCGGCCGCCGAACCGGGCTAAGTGCGGGTCCCCGTGCAGGCGGCAATCAGCGCGTCCGGGTCGGTGACACTGACGCACAACGCGCGCAGCGACACCGTTCGGCCCACGGCCTTCGCCTCCACCGGAGGCTCAATCGTCAGGGTCACCAAGCCTTTACCGGACCCGTTGACCAGCCAGCGGCCCTTCGCGTAGTGCACGCCCATGGTCAGCACTTTGTCCTGCGCCGGCGCGGCGCTGGTGATAGACGCCAGGGGAATGTGGGCGTCGAAGGCCCAGCCCATTTTCACGTGCAGGGTTCCCGCCTCCACCCGTAGCTCGCTGCGCTTCGGGCCCAGCCCGACGGGAACCGACAGGGGAAGGTACCACCGCTCATACCGCAATTCTGTGGGCACGGCGATACCCTACACCGAGTTTGCTGGGCGCGCTGGGTTTTCCTTGCATTCCCGCGACGACCGACCCGGAGCGACGACCGCGTTGGTTTCGAAAACCTCTGGGCGCCAAGCACATCGACGCCAAAACCCGGGCCATCGGCCCCCACGCTCGGCCTGGCCGCGCCCGGAGGGTTATGTGTGCCGCAGCGGGCCGGGGCCCCGGCGATCACGGTTTCGGCACGGGTCTTTCGACCCCTGATTGAACGGTCATCCCCGGGGATAGACTCTCGGTCAGGGAAATCGTGCCGAACAGGAGCGTAGGGCCATGGCCATCATTGACACGGACACCGAAGTCCGGACATCGTTCGAAGACGAGCTCGCCGCCACGCAGCGGTACATCGACGGCCCGCGCTTCGCCGGCATCACCCGCCTGTACACGGCCCGCCAGGTAGTGGAGCAGCGCGGCACGATCCCCACCGACTACGCCGTTGCGCGCAACGCGGCGGTGGCCTTCTACGACCGGCTGCGCGAGCTGTTCGCCGCCAAGAAGAGCATCACCACCTTCGGCCCCTATTCGCCGGGCCAGGCGGTCGCGATGAAACGGATGGGCATCGAGGGCATCTATCTGGGCGGCTGGGCGACGTCGGCCAAGGGCTCCACCACCGAGGACCCCGGCCCCGACCTCGCCAGCTACCCGTTGAGCCAGGTGCCCGACGACGCCGCGGTCCTGGTGCGCGCCCTGCTGACCGCCGACCGCAATCAGCAGTACCTGCGGCTGCAGATGAACGACCGTCAGCGCGCGACCACCCCCCAGTACGACTACCGGCCGTTCATCATCGCCGACGCGGACACCGGCCACGGCGGTGACCCGCACGTGCGCAACCTGATTCGCCGCTTCGTCGAGGTCGGCGTCGCCGGCTACCACATCGAGGACCAGCGTCCCGGCACCAAGAAGTGCGGCCACCAGGGCGGCAAGGTGCTGGTGCCTTCCGACGAACAGATCAAGCGCCTCAACGCGGCCCGATTCCAGCTCGACGTGATGAAGGTTCCCGGCATCATCGTCGCGCGCACCGACGCCGAGGCGGCCAACCTCATCGACAGCCGCGCCGACGAGCGCGACCAACCGTTCCTGTTGGGCGCCACGAACCTGAACATCCCGTCCTACAAGGGCTGCTTCCTGGCCCTGGTGCGGCGGTTCTACGAGTTGGGCGTCAAGGAACTGAACGGCCACCTGCTCTACGCCCTGGCCGAAAGCGAGTACAGCCTGGCCAACGCGTGGCTCGAGCGCCAGGGCATCATGGCCCTGGTCACCGAGGCCGTCACCCAGTGGCGCGACGACGGCCAGAACTCCATCGACGATCTTTTCGACCAGGTGGAGTCGCGGTTCGTCGCGGCCTGGGAGGACGACGCGGGCCTGATGACCTACGGCGAGGCCGTGGCCGAGGTGCTCTCGTTCGACGACCGGGACGACGAGCCGCCGAGCATGACTCCCGACGAGTGGACGCAGTTCGCGGCGCGCGCGTCGCTGTACGCCGCGCGGGAGAAGGCCAAGGAGCTGGGCGTCGACCCGCCGTGGGACCCGGAGCTGTCCAAGACCCCGGAGGGCTACTACCAGATCCGCGGCGGGATTCCTTACGCGATCGCCAAATCGCTTGCGGTCGCGCCGTTCGCCGACATCCTCTGGATGGAGACGAAGACCGCCGACCTCGCCGACGCGCGCCAGTTCGCCGAGGCGATCCACGCCGAATTCCCCGACCAGATGCTCGCCTACAACCTTTCGCCGTCGTTCAACTGGGACACCACCGGGATGACGGACGAGGAGATGAAGCGCTTCCCCGAGGAGCTCGGCAAGATGGGCTTCGTCTTCAACTTCATCACCTATGGCGGTCACCAGATCGACGGCGTCGCCGCCGAGGAGTTCGCCACGTCGCTGCAGCAGGACGGCATGCTGGCGCTGGCTCGGCTGCAGCGCAAGATGCGCCTGGTCGAGTCGCCGTACCGGACCCCGCAGACCCTGGTCGGCGGGCCGCGCAGCGACGCCGCGCTGGCCGCGTCGTCGGGCCGCACCGCGACCACCAAGGCGATGGGCAAGGGCTCGACCCAGCACCAGCACCTCGCGCAGACCGAGGTGCCCAAGAAGCTGCTGGAGGAGTGGCTGGCGCTGTGGAGCGACAACTACCACCTGGGCGAGAAGCTGCGCGTGACCCTGCGGCCCCGCCGCGCCGGTTCGGACGTTCTCGAGCTCGGGATCTATGGCAACGGCGACGAGCAGCTGGCCAACGTGGTGGTCGATCCGATCAAGGACCGCCACGGCCGCAGCATCCTGCAGGTGCGTGACCAGAACACCTTCGCCGAGAAGCTACGCCAGAAGCGGCTGATGACGCTCATCCACCTCTGGCTGGTGCACCGATTCAAGGCCGACGCGGTCTACTACGTGACGCCCACCGAGGACAACCTGTATCAGACCGAGAAGATGAAGTCGCACGGCATCTTCAGCGAGGTCTACCAGGAGGTCGGCGAGATCATCGTCGCCGAGGTGAACAAGCCCCGCATCGCCGAGCTGCTGACACCGGACAGGGTGGCGCTGCGGAAGTTGATCACCAAGGAGGCCTAGGGCGCGGCCGCCCGTTCGCTTTCGGGATAAGAGCTGGACGCGGGCGGGCGTCCCGGCGCGGCGTCGCGGTGCGCTGTCCAATTTACGAATAAGAAAATTTCTTACCAGGAGATTTCGGCGGAATCCCGCATAGCAACAGTTGTCCGAGGATACGATTTGGCTCGCCGATGGTCCATTAGCCCGAGATGGGCCATCGGCCCTCAACGCGCCGCGGTCCGCCGCGCTTTCTCCTACCCCCGGATGACCATCCGCGCCGCTCGACCGGGGTCGGAAAACTCTTGCTCGTAGCAATAGTTGCACAGGTGTAGCATTGTGTTACACGCGCGCCACTTCGTCCGACGCGCTCGAGGAAAAGGAGCGGCTGATGAAAACTCGAATCACTACGGCGGTTGCCGCGCTCGGCGGGATGGCAGCGGTGACCTTGGCGCTCGGCTTCGGCGGGGTGCCGGTTGGCCCGACGGGCGGCGCGGCGGCACCGGCGACGCACTCGTCGTCCGGCACCGCGCCGGCGCACGCCGCGGCCGGCGTCCACCAGGCCACCCTTGCCGGCTGCGTGTCCGGGCTCGACTGCTAGTCGAATCGCTTTCCGATGGCCCATCCCGGTGATGGGCCATCGGCGTTTGTATCGGCGGAATTCCCACTCCGCAATCCCCGTTTGCCCGGGCGTGCGCCCGGGTAAGGAGAAGTGAACCACTTGCACAGGCGCAAGCGGGGATTGGGGATTGCGATGAGATCGGCAGCCAGGACCTCGTTCGCGCTGTTCGGCGGCGCGGCCATGCTCGTGTTCGCCGTCGGTTGCGGCGGCGGCAACAAGGGACCCAACAGCAGCACGACCACCACCCCGACGACCACGCCCACGTCGAGCGTGGCTCCGTCCACACCCGGTGGTGGCGGCGGCACCCCCGGCGGCCCCACGGGTGGCGGCGGGCCCGGCGGTGGCGGCGGCGATGTCCCGGGCGCCCGACCGCGGTGGCGCGACTGGCGGTGGGGCTGATCACCGCCGCCCTGATCGCGGCGCTGTGGTGG
>NZ_LZJX01000055.1:0-18328 GCF_001667595.1 Mycobacterium sp. E2989
TCCCGATGGGTTCAGCCTTTGGCGGAAGCATCGAGTTGTCGCGGGCAATACGACTTCGCCGACACCGTCGCGAACTGCGCGGCGCCGTTGGTGGTCAGGCCGGGGTTGTTGTCCCGGAGGTCGTTGAGGAGTTGCAGACCGGACACGCCGCGCGCGAGCAGGCCGCATACCGCCTTGCCGGCGTTCACGGCTTGGCCCGGGTCGGCAAAGCTGATGCCCAGCGCATGGAGGTCGGCGATGAAGGCTTCGTTGTTGTCGTCGACGGCCGCCTCGTCCTCTCCGGGCACGGCGTGCGCAGGCGCCGCGGCGGCGATGCCCAGCGACACACCGAGAAGCGCCAACAGCAGTTTCATGCGTCCTCCTTCGATTGACGGCTAAATCCCCAGTGCTACAACACTTTTGATTCGGGCGCTCCGACGGCGGCCTCCTCGCCGTCCGTCACGTGCACGGCGTGGACGCCCGGTGTCGTTCTGAGCCTGGCGACCAGGTCATCGAGGCCGGCCTCGTCGACGTTCCAGTGCTGGACCTGGTCGGGCATCTCCTGCAGTTGGGCGATGATGCGGTCGAGCTTGACCGGCGCGGTGCGCCGCTCACCGGTGCCGACGCGGGCCTGCTGGATGCCGGTTGAGGTGACCGCGCGCGCCGCCGGAGTGCCAAGGGCGCCACCCGCCAAGCTGCCCAACGTCGCCTCGTTGACCAGGCCCGAGAAATCCGTCGCCGCGGCCGCGGCCACGCTGGTGCCCGGGAGCGAGGCCAGCCGGATTGCCGGGGCGGCGGTCGCCCAGCCGGGTGGAACCGAAAGCTTGCCCACCGTCGGCGCGGTTCCCAATACGGCCGACACGGGCTTGGCCGCGATGCCGGCGGCGGCGTGCCCCGGCGACGCCAGGCCCGCGCCCAGCGAGGTCTTCGCCATCGCGGCGCTCCACGGTGCGTAGATGAAGAAGTTCTTCCACTGCGAGACGCCCAGGCTGATGCTGGCATTGGTGACGTTGGTCCACGTCGCCTGGGTGCCGATCTGGGAAATGCTGGAATACAACGCTTCCCACAACGGCGCCACGTCCGGGCTACCCGTGACTCCCCCGATCAACTGCTGCCAGAACTGGGTGTATTGGCTGGTGAGTGAGGTGAGGAAGTCCTCTATCTGTTTCAGCCAGGCCGACAACGACGTCGGCTCTGCCGCGGCCGCCGCGGCGGCCTGGGCCACCGCACCGGCATCGTTGGTGGTTGCCGGCGCCTCCTCGAAGGGGGTCAACTCACCGGCCGACTCCGACGCGCCGGCGTAACTGAACATGGCGGCGACATCTTGGGCCCACATCTGGGCGTACTCGTCTTCGGTCGCCGCGATCGCGGCGTCGTTTTGGCCCAGGACATTCGTCTCCAACAGCGCGGCCAACTGGATGCGGTTCTCCGCGACGAGCGGCGGCGGCACGGTGGCCGCCAGGGCGGCCTCGTACGCCGCGGCCGCGGCCCGGGCCTGCGTGGCGGTCTGCTCGGCTTGACCCGCGGTGGTCGACATCCAGGCCAGATACGGTGCTGCCGCCGCGGCCATCGACTCCGACGACGGACCCTGCCACGACTGGCCGACCAGGTCCGAAATCACCGTGCCGTAAGCGGCCGCGGTGGAGTGCAACTCGGCGGCCAGCGTCTCCCAGGCCGCGGCGGCGGCGAGCATCGGCCCCGCGCCCGGGCCCGCGTAGATCTGGGTGGAGATCACCTCCGGTGGAAGCGTTGCGAAATCGCTGAAAACCATTGCCGCACCTTTCCTATTTGGCGTTCGGCGGGATCACGATGACCGTGGACGTGGTCGCGAGGTCGTCGATGGCCACGGCACCTGGCACTCGAAGGGTCGACCCGGCGACCGCGCGGGTGGCACTCGCGCCGACGGCGCGTCCGGCCAGGCTGGACAGCGCCGTCGGACCGAACATGCCTTGTTGGCCATTCACGGCCATCGCGGGAGCGGCTTGCACCGTCGTCTCCGGCAGCTCCGCGGCCACCGTTCGGATAGCGGGAACGGCAGAAGCCCAATTCGCCGGCACCGACAACGACCCGACCAGTCCGGCCTGCCCAGTTGCGGCCGAAACCGTGCCCGCGCTCGACAGCGCGGTCGCGCCGCTCAACAGGTCGCTGCGCAGCAGCGGTGCCAACACCCCGGTGAGCGCCTTGGGGTGCAACAGGGGGCCGATGCCCTGGATGCCCGTCCCCACGCTCGGGATGCTGAGGGCGATCTGGTACCAGTTCTTCGCCAGGTTCGCCACCCCCAGCGGGGTGTATGGCCCCGAGATCGTGCCCATGACGCTGTTGAATGTCTTCAGGATCCCGGTGATGTCCTTCAACCCCAGTGGCAAACCGGCCGCCGCCGTCGGCGCCGCAGTCGCGTTCGCCGCGAGGGTCTGCAGGCCGGCCGGAGCCTGCGAAACCGATTCCGAGAGTGTGGATTCCAGCCGGGAAGCGGTCGAGGACTGGAGCGCGGAGGCCACCGCCGCCGACTGGTCGGCCTCGCCACTGCCGTCGGTGGTCGTGGGCGGCGCCGTGAACGGGGTCAGCCGGGTCGCCACCGCCGACGCGGCGGCGTAGGTGTACATCGCGGCGGCGTCCTGCGCCCACATTTCGGCGTAGTCGGCCTCGGTGGCCGCGATGGCCGCCGTGTTCTGCCCCAACACGTTCGTCGCGATCAGCGACGCAAGCAACGCTCGATTGGCCGCGATCACCGGCGGCGGGACCGTGGCCGCGAAAACGGCTTCATAGGCGGCCGCCGCCGCCGTTGCCTGGGCGGCGGTCTGCTCGGCCTGCCCGGCCGTGCCGTCCAGCCATGCGATGTAGGGCGCCGCCGCGGTCGCCATCGCTGAGGACGAGGGTCCATGCCAGACGCTTCTCAGCTCCGCGATCGCAGCACCGTAAGACGCCGACGCCGAATGCAATTCGGCCGCCAAGCCGTTCCAGCCGGCCGCAGCCGCGAGCAACGGCGCCGGCCCCGGCCCTGAGTAGATCCTGCCGGAGTTGATCTCCGGCGGTAACAACCCGAAATCCATGCCTTCCTCCGCCTCCAGCCATGTCCCCAGCACGGCCCCTGCGCTTCGTGCGCCGACCAGCCGAACGCAAACGACATCGAGCCCCTACGTGCCGCCGACAAAGCCGGGGATCCGAGTTTGCTAGCCGACGGGCATCTCTCCTGCAGACAGGACACTAGCCAGCCGCGACCAGAAGGCGTTTCGCCGAGCACAGCGGGGGTCGGTGCCGCCGGGGGACTGCCCGGCGCGGGCCGCGCGCCGTCGGCGCCGAAGAGAAAACCAGCCATAAACCGCTCTACCTGGCGCGAGTCCGAAAAGGCGAAGGGGTGAACAGTGGATGAAAATACGGCAATTGCGTCGCTGGGCCGCTTCCGGTGAATAAAAATCTCATGGGCACATAAATTGCGATTGCGACGAATGAGGCCTTGGCCAAGACGTCCCACGGAAAGGATCGGCCGCCCGAGCTCGCGATGACCGGGCGCGAGACGTCTTGGCCTGGGTTACATGCGCTCTGCTTACGCCGACTGGAGCACCGATCGGCTGCAAGCGATACGTCGGAACTCATACAGTCTTCAAAGAAGTTATGTGGGTGCTATGAATCCCTACTCGAAAAATAGCGTCCCGAGACGAGCTTTCGGGGGACGGCGGACGGTTTGGTGGCAAAAAGACCATTGATTCCCCGGAGCACTTCCAGGGTGAAGCCACCGCCATTTCGCGTTATCCATATTCAATTCAAAGAATTCATGTAATTCATAGAATTCGTAACCGCGTGACATGGACGAGGACCGGGGCGACTCTGCGCGCAGCGCTATGGAACGCCCGGCAAACCGGGCCAGGCGAGAGTTGCTGAGCGCCCGGGTTTTGCCAGGCGCGGTACGACGCGTCCGCAATGCGCGACGAGGCTAAGCGTCTTCCAGCAGATCCGGTGTGACCGCCGATTCGGTGTCCGGGATGCCCTCGATCTTGGCCTTGCGGTCGGCCATCGACAGCAACCGGCGAATGCGGCCCGCCACAGCATCTTTCGTCATCGGCGGGTCGGCGAGCCGCCCGAGCTCCTCCAGCGAGGCCTGCCGGTGCTCGACGCGCAGCTTGCCGGCGGAGGCCAAATGGTCGGGAACGGTGTCGCCGAGGATCTCCAGCGCGCGTTCCACCCGGGCGGCCGCGGCCACCGCGGCCCGCGCCGAGCGGCGCAGGTTGGCGTCGTCGAAGTTGGCGAGCCGATTGGCCGTCGCCCGCACCTCGCGGCGCATCCGGCGCTCCTCCCAGATGAGCCGGGTGTCCTGCGCGCCCATCCGGGTCAGCAGGGCGCCGATGGCCTCGCCGTCGCGCACCACCACCCGGTCGGCGCCGCGCACTTCGCGGGCCTTGGCGCTGACGCCGAGCCGGCGCGCCGCACCCACCAACGCCAGCGCGGCCTCCGGCCCGGGGCAGCTGACCTCCAGGGCCGACGACCGTCCCGGCTCGGTGAGCGACCCGTGCGCCAGAAAGGCTCCGCGCCAGGCGGCCTCGGCGTCGGCGATGCTGCCGCCCACGACCTGGGCGGGCAGGCCGCGCACCGGCCGGCCGCGGTTGTCGAGCAGGCCGGTCTGGCGCGCCAGCGCTTCACCGTCGTTGGCCACCCGCAGCACGTAACGGGTGGTCTTGCGAATCCCGCTGGCCGACAACACATGCACAACGGCGTTGTAGCCGTAGAGCTCGAAGATGTCCTTGCGCAGCCGCCGCGCGACATTGCCGAGGTCCACCTCGGCCTCCACGACCACCCGACCGCCGACGATGTGCAACCCGCCGGCGAACCTCAGCAGCGACGTGACTTCGGCGCGCCGCGCGCTGACCGACTTCACGACCAGGCGGCTGAGCTCGTCCTTGACTTCGGTCGTCATCGCCACGCGTCGTCACCCCTTGGTCCGCTGCCGGCCGGTCCTCTTGCACCGGTCTGTGGGCTTGCACTGTCGACCCGAATGTCCGCGGTGGCCGTGACCGGAGGCGCTCCCGGGCCGTTGCGGGCCGCCCGGACCCCGTCCAGGGCCGCCGCAAGCTTGCCTGGATCATGTAAAGGTGTACCAGGTCGGGCCACGTCGACGAAGTGGACCTCGGCCGAAAGCAGCGTCGCCGTGCGGCGCAGCTGTTCCCGCTCCCGCTCACTGGGCACCCGCTCGGCGTCGATGATGATGTCGTGCACGGTGAACCCCGGGGCGTGCTGGGCCAACACGTGCAGATGACGCTCGACGGAAAACCCGGCCGTCTCCCCCGGCTCGGCCACCAGATTGAGCACCAGCGCACGCCGCGCGGTGGTGGCCCGCAGCGCCGCCGCCAACCCCGGCACCAGCACGTGCGGGATCACGCTGGTGAACCAGGAGCCCGGACCGAGCACCACGAGGTCGGCGGCCATGATCGCGTCGACGGCCTGCCGGGTCGCCGGCGGATCGGGCGGCAGCAGCCGCACCCGGCGCACCTTGCCCGGCGTGCTGGCGATCGCCACCTGGCCGCGAATAAGGCGGAACATCCGTGGATCTGACTCCAGGCCGGACACGTCGGCCTCGATCTGCAGCGCGATCGGGCACATCGGCAGCACCCGGCCCTTGACGCCCAGGATGCGGCCCAGCTCGTCGAGGGCGGCCACCGGGTCGGCGAGTACCTCCGAGAGCCCGGCGAGCATCAGGTTGCCGATCGGGTGGCCGGCCAACGCCCCGTTGCCGCCGAAGCGATGCTGCAGGATGGTCGCCCACAACCGCCCGTGCGGGCTGTCGGATGCCAAGGCCGCCAACGCCATTCGCAGATCTCCCGGGGGCACGACGTCCAATTCGCTGCGCAGCCGCCCGGAGGAACCGCCGTCGTCGGCGACGGTCACCACGGCGGTGACGTGCGGAGTCAGCCGGCGCGCCGCCGACAGCGTGGCGTACAGGCCGTGGCCGCCGCCCAGCGCGACGATGCTGTTGTTGGTCGAGGGATCCGTCGGCGCGCTCATTCGCGACCCAAATCCCGGTGCAGCACCCGCACCGACAATTGGGCATCGGCCGTCTGGGCCTTCAACTGCCGCATCAGCGCCTCGGCGATCGCCACGCTGCGGTGCTTACCCCCGGTGCACCCGATCGCAACCGTCATGTAGCGCTTGCCCTCCCGGCGGTAGCCGTCGACCACCAGCGAGAGCAACCGGTGGTAGGCGTCGAGAAAGTCCGCGGCGCCGGGCTGGCTCAGCACGTATTCGCTGACCGCCGGGTCCTGTCCGGTGAGGGGACGCAGCTCGTCGACCCAGTGCGGGTTGGGCAGGAACCGCACGTCCATCACCATGTCGGCGTCCATCGGCAGGCCGTACTTGAAGCCGAACGATTCGAGGGTGATGCTGATCGACGTGCTGGCGTCGCCGCCGAACGCGCGCTCGATGCTCTCCCGCAGTCCCCGCACCGACAGCGTCGAGGTGTCGATGATGAGGTCGGCCGTCGCGCGCACCGGGGCCAGCATCCGGCGCTCGGCGGCGATGCCCTCGGCCAGGGTCGCCTCGCCCTGCAGCGGGTGGCTGCGGCGGTTCTGCTCGTAGCGGCGCACCAGCATGTCGTCGGACGCCTCCATGAACACCACCCGCGGCGCGATGTTGCGGGTGGCCAGCTCGGTGCGCACCGAATCGAGATCGCCGGTGAAGCCGCGCGAGCGCACGTCCATCACCACCGCCAGGCGGGTGATGCGCGACCCCGCGTCCATGCCGAGATCCACCATCCGCGTGATCAGCTGGGGCGGCAGGTTGTCGGCGACGTACCAGCCCAGGTCCTCGAGCACCTTGGCCGCAGTACCCCGCCCGGCGCCCGACAACCCGGTCACCAGGACGACGTCGATGCCGGCCCCACCCTCCGGGCGGGCCTGGGCCGGGTTGCCCTCCGCCACGTCACCCGTCATTCGGCTGCTCCGGGCCGCTCGGGCGCAACGCCTCCAGGACGGCGGTGGCGGTGGCCACTCCGATTCCGGGAACGGCCGTGATCTGGTCGACGGTGGCCTCCTTGAGGCGGGCTATGGATCCGAAATGGGTCACCAGCGCCTTGCGGCGATGTTCCCCTAATCCTGGCACCGAATCCAGCGCCGAGGCGGTCATTCGCTTCGATCGCTTGCTGCGATGGTAGGTGATGGCGAACCGGTGCGCCTCGTCGCGAATGCGCTGTAGCAGGTAGAGCCCCTCGCTGTTGCGCGGCATGATGACGGGATCGGGCTCGGAGGGCACCCAGATCTCTTCCAGCCGCTTGGCCAGGCCGATCACCGCGACGTCGGTGATGCCGAGGTCGTCGAGCACGGCGCTGGCCGCGTTGACCTGTGGGGCGCCGCCGTCGACGACGTAGAGGTTGGGCGGGTAGGCGAACCGGCGCGATTTCCCTTCGGGCGACAGCATATTCGGATCGTTCTGTTCGCTCAGGTGCCGCGCGAACCGGCGGCGGGTCACCTCGGCGATGGAGGCGACGTCGTCGGAGCGGCCCTGGCCGGCGGCTTCGCGGATGCCGAAGTGACGGTAGTCCGACTTGCGCGGCAGGCCGTCTTCGAACACCACCAGCGACCCCACCACGTCGGTGCCCTGCACGTGGCTGATGTCGACGCATTCGATGCGCAGCGGCGCGTCGGCCAGCCCAAGGGCTTCCTGAATGTTCTGCAGCGCAGCCGATCTGGCGTTGAAGTCACCGGCCCGCTTCAGCTTATGTTGCTGCAGCGCCTCTTTGGCGTTGCGTTGCACCGTTTCGGCCAGCGCCCGCTTGTCGCCGCGCCGCGGCACCCGCAGCGCGACCCGGGAACCGCGCAGGCCCGACAGCCAGCTGGTCAATTCCTCGGAGTTGGACGGCAGGCAGGGCACCAGCACCTCGCGGGGAACCGGATTGACGGATTCGTCGGCCGAGCCACCCAGCTCCGCCTGCTCGCCGTAGAACTGCGTCAGGAATTGCTCGACCAACTGCTCCTCCCCGGAATCGCCTGGGTCCGCGGACTTTTCGACGATCCAGCCGCGCTGGCCGCGCACCCGGCCGCCGCGGACGTGGAACACCTGCACCGCCGCCTCGAGTTCGTCGTCGGCGAAGGCGACCACGTCGGCGTCGGTGCCGTCGCCGAGCACCACGGCCTGCTTCTCCATGGCGCGCTTCAGGGCGGACAGGTCGTCGCGCAGCCGCGCGGCCCGCTCGAAGTCGAGGCGCTCGGCCGCGGCGTTCATCTGCTGTTCCAGCTCGCGGGCGAAGCGGTCGGTCTTGCCGGAGAGGAAGTCGCAGAAGTCGTCGACGATTTGGCGATGCTGCTCGGCGCTGACCCTGCCGACGCAGGGCGCCGAACACTTGTCGATGTAGCCGAGCAGGCACGGGCGGTCGATCTGCTTGTGCCGCTTGAACACACCGGCCGAGCAGGTGCGGGCCGGGAACACCCGGGTCAGCAGGTCCAGGGTTTCCCGGATGGCCCACGCGTGCGAGTACGGCCCGAAGTAGCGCACACCCTTGCGGCGCGGGCCGCGATAGACCATCAGTCGGGGAAACTCTTCGCCCAGGGTGACGGCCAGCACTGGGTAGGACTTGTCGTCGCGGTAGCGGACGTTGAACCGCGGATCGAACTCCTTGATCCAGTTGTATTCGAGCTGCAGCGCCTCGACTTCGGTGTTGACCACCGTCCACTCGACCTTGGCGGCGGTGGTCACCATCTGCCGGGTGCGCGGATGCAGGGCGGAGACGTCCTGGAAGTAGGACGTCAGCCTGCTGCGCAGGCTCTTGGCCTTACCGACGTAGATGACCCGCCCGTGCACGTCCCGGAATCGGTAGACGCCCGGCTCGACCGGGATGGACCCGGGCGGGGGGCGATACGTGGCGGGATCTGGCACCCATCCAGGCTAGTAGCCGCCGGCGCCATGCCGGTCCGTCGGGAGCACCGCGCCGCGGCGCCGGATCCGGGGCCCTGGCGGGGGCGGCCCTGTAACGCATTCGCGCGGTCGCGCGATGAATTAGGGAGGCCGCCGACCGATCCGCCAGTTTTTGCGAAATTGCCGATGACCTCGGGTTATGACGACCAAGCGCCGGTGTGGACGGTTTGTTCTGGCTACCAAGGGGGTAGCTGGACGTACAGTGGGTGGCAATCGATGGAGGGAGTCCACAGATGTTCAAGCGCTCGTTGACCAGGCTCGCGATCGGGGTTGGCGGTCTGGCATTGGCGTCGACCGCCGCGGCCGGGGTCGCATCCGCTGCCCCCGATTACGGCCCCATGATCAACACGACCTGCAGCTACGACCAGGCGATGCGGGCGGTGCACGCGGAAAACCCGATGGCCGCTCAGTACCTCGACCAGTCGCCGCCGAACCAGCAGTTCTTGCAGCAGTACCTGGCGTCGACGCCGGATCAGCGCGTGAACTTGCTGCACGCCATCGAGCACAACCAGGGCGCGCAGCAGGCTTTGCCGATCTTCCAGCAGATGATGACCGACTGTAAGAACTTCTGACCGTCCACCTGAAGGGCTATCCGCGCTCGCGCGGATAGCCCTTTCAGTGGGTGTGCAGGTCGGGCCGGTACCGCGCCAGCAACGACCGCACGGTGTCCATGGCGCTGACCGCGCGCGCCTTGTCGACGGCCTGGATGGCCATCACCGGGATGTATTCGTCGTCGGGTAGGTCGATGCGCGCCCAGCGATTACCGACCGGGAACGAGACGCCCGCCACGTCCGGCCATTCGATCAGCTTGTCGCCCAACAGGTTGCGCACCGAAATCCCCGCCGCCCCGACCCGGAGCCGGGGCCGGGCGAACAGCAACACCACCCCGGCCAGCACCAGACCCAGCAGCGCCATCGCCACCTGGTCGCTGGTCTGGAAAACCACCCCGGTGGATCCGGTTTTGAGTAGAAAGCCGATCGCGATGTGCACCGCGATCAGGATGACCGCCGCGCCGTAAACGAATATCGGCGTGCGGTGCGGACGCAATTCGACGTCCCAGCGCTCGGGGTCGGTCACGACCGAGCGCGCAGGTCACGCAGCGTGAGGGCGGTCTGCAGGGCCGCCGCGGTCGCCTGGGCGCCCTTGTCCTCGGCCGATTCCGGAAGGCCGGCCCGATCCAGGGCCTGCTGCTCCGTGTCGGTCGTGAGCACCCCGTTGGCCACCGGCGTCGACGCGTCCAACGAAACCCGGGTCAACCCCTGCGTCACCGCGTCGCACACATAGTCGAAATGTGGTGTCTGACCGCGGATCACCACGCCCAGGGCGACCACGGCGTCGTGGTTGCGGGCCAATTCCTGTGACACCACCGGGATTTCGATCGCGCCGATCACCCTGACCACCGTCGGGTCGTCGATGCCCGATTCGGAGGCCACCTTGCGCGCGCCGGCCAGCAGCGCATCGCAGATCTCGGCGTGCCAGGTGCTCGCGACGATGGCCAGCCGCAGACCCGATGCGTCCAGCGGTGGAAACTCCGGCACGCCCGCCGCTGGGCTCACAAAGCACCGCCGAATTCGCCCGGCAAATGGACGGATTCGTGGAAATCGTCCAGGCCGGCCAGGTCGTGGCCCATCTTGTCGCGCTTGGTCATCAGGTAGCGAATGTTCTCCGCGTTGGCGCGCACCGGCAGCGGCACCCGCTCGATGATGTGCAGCCCGTAGCCGTCCAGCCCGACGCGCTTGGCCGGGTTGTTGGTCAGCAGCCGCATCGAGCGGACCCCGAGGTCGACCAGGATCTGCGCCCCGATTCCGTAATCCCTTGCGTCGGCGGGCAACCCGAGTTTGAGGTTGGCGTCGACGGTATCCTCGCCGGCGTCCTGCAGCTGGTAGGCCTGCAGCTTGTGCATCAGGCCGATGCCGCGGCCCTCGTGGCCGCGCATGTAGAGCACGACGCCGCGCCCTTCCCGCGCGACCATCGCCATCGCCGCGTCCAGTTGGGGCCCGCAATCGCAGCGGCGGGAACCGAACACGTCACCGGTCAGGCACTCCGAGTGCACCCGGACCAGCACGTCGTCGCCGTCGGCGTTCGGCCCGGCGATCTCGCCGCGCACCAGCGCGACGTGTTCGACGTCCTCGTAGATGCTCGCGTAGCCGATCGCGCGAAACTCGCCGTGCCGGGTCGGAATCCGGGCCTCGGCGATGCGCTCGATGTGCTTCTCGTGCTTGCGCCGCCACTCGATCAGGTCGGCGATGGTGATCAGCGCGAGGTCGTGCTCGTCGGCGAAGACCCGCAGCTCGTCGGTCTGCGCCATCGAGCCCTCGTCCTTCTGGCTGACGATTTCGCAGATCGCGCCCGCCGGTTGCAGGCCCGCCATCCGGGCCAGGTCGACGGCGGCCTCGGTGTGGCCGGGGCGGCGCAGCACGCCGCCGTCCTTGGCGCGCAACGGAACCACGTGACCCGGACGGGTGAAATCGTTGGCGACGCTGGCGGGGTCGGCCAGCAGGCGCATCGTCGTCGCCCGGTCCGAGGCCGAGATCCCGGTGCCCACGCCGTTTCTCGCGTCCACGGTGACGGTGTAGGCGGTCCCGTGCTTGTCCTGGTTCACCGCGTACATCGGCAGCAGCCCCAGCCGGTCGCAGATCGCGCCGTCCAACGGCACGCACAGGTACCCCGAGGTGTAGCGCACCATGAACGCCACCAACTCCGGCGTCGCCTTTTCCGCGGCGAAGATGAGGTCGCCCTCGTTCTCGCGGTCCTCGTCGTCGATGACGACCACGGCCTTGCCCGCCGCAATGTCGGCAACCGCCCTCTCGACGGAGTCCAACCTCGTCATCGTCGTTACCTTGCTGTCTCAGGGGTTCCGGGAGCCCAAGTGTTGCATTCAGTATGAACCACCGCGGGGGCCCGGTTATTGCGATGCTGTTCACAGGGACCGCGGGCGCAGCCCAGCAACAGGCCGACTGCAACGAAACGACTCCCTGTTCGCGGCCAGCAATCTACGCTGACCGACATGAGCATCGCAGTGAGACTGGCGGTACCGGTCGTGACCTCGATATTCGCGGCCGGACTTGGAGCGGGTATCGCCTGCCCGAAACGCGCGACGGCCGACGCGTGCGCCGACGTCGGCGGTCGGCATGTGAGCGTCGGCGGCTGCACCGACCCGGGGCGCTGGGGTAACTGGGTCCTTCCGGCCGGTGCGATGACGGTCCCGCCGCCCGACGCGCCACCGCCGTGCTACACCCCGTCCGGGGAGCCGTACTGGACGCCCCCGGGCGAGCCCTGCTGACGAGTCGGCCGGCCTAGCGCTCCATCAATCGCTCGACGTATTTGGCGATGACGTCGACCTCGAGGTTGACCTGCGTGCCGACCGGGGCGCGACCCAGGGTGGTCAGCTCGCGGGTGGTAGGGATCAGCGAAACCTCGAACCAGTCGGCGCCGAGGCCAGAGACCGTCAGTGAGATGCCGTCGACGGTGATCGACCCCTTCTCGACGACGTAGCGGGCCACCGCCGCGGGGATCTGGATCCGCACCACTTCCCAGTGCTCGGACGGCGTCCGGGCGACGACCTGGCCGGTCCCGTCCACGTGCCCCTGCACGATGTGCCCGCCGAGCCGGCTGTTGACCGCCGCGGCGCGCTCCAGATTCACCGGGCTGCCCACCTGTAAGGCGCCCAGGTTGGACCGGTTGAGGCTCTCGGCCATCACGTCGGCGGTGAACTGCCCGTCGGGCAGCAGCTCCGCGACGGTCAGGCAGACGCCGTTGACGGCGATCGAATCGCCGTGCCCGGCGTCGGAGGTGACGACCGGCCCGCGGATGGTCAGCCGCGCGGCGTCGGCCAGCACCTCGCGGCCCGTCACCTCTCCGAGTTCCTCGACAATTCCGGTGAACATGCCAATCAGGTTAATCGGACGCCCGAACGCAGCGGCGGCGCTGGTGAGCAGGCGAAAGCGCCATCGCCGGGCGGCCATTGCGCCCCCGCGTCTCGAAAGCCGGTCGCGGGCACCCTCTACGATGCAAGGTATGCAGACCCGCCGCCGTATATCGGCCGTCATCGCATCCCTGACCCTCGCCACCGCCTTGATCGCCGGCTGCTCGTCGGGCTCAAAGCAGAGTGGCGCCCCGCTTCCCGACGCCACGACCCTGGTCAAGCAGTCGGCCGACGCCACCAAGAATGTGAAGAGCGTGCACCTGGTGCTGAGCATTCAGGGCAAGATCCAGGGGCTGCCCATCAAGACGCTCACCGGTGACCTCACCACGGCGCCGGCCACCGCCGCGTCGGGCAATGCCACCATCACCCTGGGCGGCTCCGACATCGACGCCAACTTCGTGGTGGTCGACGGCACCCTGTATGCCACCCTGACGCCGAACAAGTGGAGCGACTTCGGCAAGGCCTCCGACATCTACGACGTGTCGGTGTTGCTGAACCCGGACACCGGGCTGGCCAACGCGCTGGCGAACTTCAGCAACGCCAAGGCCGAGGGCCGCGAGACCATCAACGGCCAGAACACCATTCGCGTCAGCGGGAACGTGTCGGCGGACGCGGTGAACAAGATCATGCCGCAGTTCAACGCGACTCAGCCGGTGCCGAGCACGGTCTGGATTCAGGAGACCGGTGACCACCAGCTGGTGCAGGCCAACATGCAGAAGAGCTCCGGCAACTCCATCCAGGTGACGCTGTCCAACTGGGGCGAGCAGGTCCAGGTCACCAAGCCGCCGGTGAGTTCATGAGTTCCCAGACCGGACGCCGCGTCGCGATCAGCGCCGGCAGTCTGGCGGTCCTGCTCGGTGCGCTGGACGCCTATGTCGTCGTGACGATCATGCGCGACATCATGAGCGACGTTCACATCCCGATCAACCAGCTGCAGCGCATCACCTGGATCATCACGATGTACCTGCTCGGGTACATCGCCGCCATGCCGCTGCTGGGCCGCGCGTCCGACCGGTTCGGCCGCAAGCTGGTGCTGCAGGTCAGCCTCGCCCTGTTCATGGTGGGGTCGGTGGTGACCGCGCTGGCCGGGCACTGGGGCGATTTCCACCTGCTGATCGCCGGCCGCACCATCCAGGGTGTGGCCAGCGGCGCGCTGCTGCCGGTCACCCTCGCGCTGGGCGCCGACCTGTGGGCGCAGCGCAACCGCGCCGGCGTGCTGGGCGGCATCGGCGCCGCGCAGGAACTCGGCAGCGTGCTGGGCCCGCTGTACGGGATCTTCATCGTGTACTTGTTCCACGACTGGCGTTACGTGTTCTGGATCAACGTCCCGCTGACCCTGATCGCGATGGCGATGATCCAGTTCAGCCTCCCGTCGCACGAAAAGGTCGAGAACCCCGAGCGGGTCGACCTGGTCGGCGGCGTCCTGCTCGCGGTCGCCCTGGGCCTGGCCGTCATCGGCCTGTACAACCCGCAGCCCGACGGCAAACAGATCCTGCCGAGCTATGGCCTGCCGCTGGTCATCGGGGCGGTCGTGGTCGCGGTGCTGTTTTTGCTGTGGGAACGGCTCTCCCGCACCCGGCTGATCGAGCCGGCCGGGGTGCACTTCCGCCCGTTCCTGGCCGCGCTGGGCGCCTCGCTGGCCGCGGGCGCGGCGCTGATGGTGACGCTGGTCGACGTGGAGCTGTTCGGCCAGGGCGTGCTGCAGATGGATCAGACGCAGGCCGCCGGGCTGCTGTTGTGGTTCCTGATCGCGCTGCCGATCGGGGCGGTGCTGGGCGGCTGGATCGCCACCCGAGTGGGTGACCGCGCCATGACCTTCGTGGGCCTGCTGATCGCGGCCTACGGGTACTGGCTGATTCACTACTGGCGCCAGGACGTGCTGAGCCAGAAGCACGACATCTTCGGGATCGTTCAACTGCCCGTTTTGCACGCCGACCTGTTGGTCGCCGGTGTGGGCCTCGGCCTGGTGATCGGGCCGCTGACCTCCGCGGCGCTGCGCGTGGTTCCCTCGGCCCAGCACGGCATCGCGTCGGCCGCGGTGGTGGTGGCCCGGATGACGGGCATGCTGATCGGTGTCGCCGCGCTGAGCGCGTGGGGCCTGTACCGGTTCAACCAGATCGTGGCGGGGTTGACGGCGGCGATACCGCCCAACGCCTCCCTGCTGGAGCGCATCGCCGCTCAGGGGACGATGTACCTCAAGGCGTTCGCCATGATGTACGGCGACATCTTCAGCGCCACCGTCGTCATCTGCATCGTGGGAGCGCTCCTGGGCCTGCTGATCGGTGGCCGCAAGGAACACGCCGAGGAGCCCGAAGTTGCTGAGCCGCAAGCGGTTTCGTTGGGCGAGCGTTAGCCGCTAGTCGCCCCACGGCACCAGGCTGAGCACGAGATCCGGCCCGAGCCGGTCCACTCCGTCGAAATGCCAGCGCAACGCCCGCGCGATGGTGGGCACCCCGACGTCGTCGACGACGGAGATCGGGCCACCCAGCAGCGTCGGCGCGACGTACGCCAGGATGCGGTTGACCGCGCCCGCCCGCAGGAACGCGCCGGCGAGGGTGGGACCGCCCTCCAGCAGGACGTCGGTGCGATCCGAGAGCGCTTTGATCACCTCGGTGGGGTCGTGGGTGCGAATCACCATGGTCCGCGAGTCGTCGTTGAGAACCTTTGCCTCCGGCGGTATTTCGCGCATGCCCACCACCACGCGCAGCGGTTGCCGGTCGGCCAGCGAGCCGTCGGGCAACCGGGCGGTCAGCGCGGGATCGTCGGCCAGCACGGTGCCGGTACCGACCACGATCGCGTCGGCAATGGCGCGGCGGCGATGCAGGTCGAGGCGCGAGGCCTCGCTGGAGATCCATTGGCTGGTGCCGTCGGCCGCGGCGCTGCGGCCGTCGACGCTGCCGGCGTATTTCCAGGTCACGTGCGGCAAGCCGGTCCGCTGCTTGTGCAGCCACTCCCGCAGCGGCCCGCCGGCCACTTCGTCGGCGAGGACGCCGGGCGTCACCCGCACGCCCGCCTCCGTCAGCCGGGCCGCGCCGCCGGCGGCGGTCGGGTTCGGGTCGGCGACGCCGTACACCACCGCACCGACTCTCGCGTCCAACAGGGCGTCCACGCAGGGCGGGGTCCTGCCGTGGTGGTTGCAGGGCTCGAGGGTGACCACCGCCGTCCCGCCGGTCGCGAGGTCGCCGGCCCGCCGCAACGCCAGCACCTCGGCGTGGTCGCCGCCCGCGGGCTCGGTGCCGCCGACGCCGACCACCACGCCGTCGGCGTCCAGGATCACCGCGCCCACCGGCGGGTTCGGGTAGGTGGTGCCCTTGACCTGATTGGACTGCCCGATCGCCAGGCGCATGGCCGCGTCGAGGCTGTCCACGGGCTGATTCATCGGCGCAGGTGCGGTGACGCGGCGGCGGCCCGCCGCCGCAGCGCCTCGACGGCGGCCTCCGGGTCCTCCGCGCCGTAGACGGCCGACCCGGCGACGAAGCAGTCGACGCCGGCCTCGGCGGCCTGCTCGATGGTCTCGTCGTTGATGCCGCCGTCGATCTCCACCAGGATCGTCAGCTCCCCCGCGTCGATCAGCTTGCGCGCGGTGCGGACCTTGCTCAGCACCTCGGGGATGAAGCTCTGCCCGCCGAAGCCGGGTTCGACCGACATGATCAGCAGGGTGTCGAACTGGGGCAGGATCTCCAGGTACGGCTCGAGCGGGGTGCCCGGCTTGACGCTGATGCCCGCCTTGGCGCCCGCGGCGCGGATGTCGCGCGCCACCCCGACCGGGTTGTCGGTGGCCTCGGCGTGGAAGGTGACGTTGTAGGCGCCGGCCTCGGCGTAGCCGGGTGCCCAACGGTCGGGGTCTTCGATCATCAGATGGCAGTCCATCGGGATGCTCGTGGTGGCCAGCAGGCTCTCGACCACCGGCAGGCCGATGGTCAGGTTCGGCACGAAGTGGTTGTCCATTACGTCGACGTGCAGCCAGTCCGCGCCCACCACCGCGGCCGCCTCGTCGGCGAGCCGCGCGAAATCGGCGGACAGGATGGACGGCGCGATCAGGGGCCTACCGGTGTTGTCAGGCATGTGCGCCACACTACTGAGCCTTGGCGGCGGCTTCACGCGGGCAAGCGGCGCGTCACCGTGCGGCCCCTACCCCGCTTCGCGGCGCAGCGCCGCGGCGAACATCGCGTCGGTGCCATGCCGGTGCGGCCACAGCTGCACGTGCGGCCCATCCCCCAGCCCGGTGACCGGATCGAACAGCGGCCGCGTGTCCAGCGCGCTCACCGGGTGCCGGCGCAGCGCATCGGCGACCACCCCGACGGTTTCGGCCAGGTGGGGCGAGCAGGTCGCGTAGAGCACCACCCCGCCCGGCCGGGTCAGCGCGATCGCTGCGCCCAGCAGCTCGCGCTGCAGCTTGGTGAGCGCCGGCACGTCGGCCGGCTGACGCCGCCAGCGCGCCTCGGGCCGGCGCCGCAGCGCGCCCAGCCCGGTGCAGGGCGCGTCGACGAGCACTCGGTCGAAGGCCGGTTCGAGCCCGCTCTGCCGCCCGTCGACCCGCAGCACGTCGACCGACAGCCCCCGGGTGTTCTCGGCCACCAGATCGGCGCGGCGCGGGGCCGGTTCCACCGCCGTGACGCGCGCACCCGATGCGGCCCCGAGCGCGGCCAGCAGCGCCGTCTTGCCGCCCGGTCCGGCGCACAGGTCCAGCCACCGGCCGGCGTCGTCTTCGACGCTCGCCAGGGTCAGCGCCCGCGCCACCAACTGGCTGCCCTCGTCCTGGACCAGGGCGGCGCCGTCGCGCACCGGCGCCAGCCGGCCGGGGTCACCGCCCGGCAGGTACACCGCATACGGCGAAAACCGGCCAACCGTGCCCGAGACCGCATCGGCCAGTTCCTTCGCGGTGAGCACCCCGGGCCGGGCGGCCAGGTGCACGACGGGCCGTTCGTCGTCGCTGGCCAGCACCGCGTCGAGCTCGGCCGCGTCCGTCCCCAGCGCGTCGGCGAAGGCCTGGGCGATCCAGCGCGGGTGCGCGTGCACGAAGGCGGCGTGCCCGACCGGATCCCGCGACGGGTCGGGCGCCAGCTCCGCGACCCAGGACTTCTCGTCCCGGGCGGCGATGGCCCGCAGCACCCCGTTGACGAAACCCGCTCGCGCCGAATCGAATTCGATCCCGGCCTGTTCCACAGTCGTGGACACCGCCGCGTAGGTGTCGACGCGGGTGCGCAGCAGCTGGTAGGCACCGAGCCGCAACAGGTCGAGCAGCACCGGGTCGATGGTGTCCGGGGAGCGGCCCGCGGCGGCGCCGATGACCGCGTCGAGCAGGCCGCGGGTGCGGCAGGTGCCGTAGGTCAGCTCGGTGGCGAACGCGGCGTCCCGGCCGCTGATCCCCCGGTCGCGCCGCCGCGTTCGGCGTGCTGCGGGCGGTCAGCGAGCGGGACGCCTACGCGAACCTGGCGCTGCCCGCGCTGCTGCGCGACCGGGGGATCAGCGGCCGGGACGCCGCGTTCGCCACCGAGCTGACCTACGGCACCTGCCGCACCCGCGGCC
>NZ_LZJX01000056.1:0-677 GCF_001667595.1 Mycobacterium sp. E2989
GGCGACGGTGTTGGCGTCGGACGAGTCGGGCATGTCCACGGTCGAGTACGCCATCGGCACCGTGGCGGCGGCCGCCTTCGGGGCGATCCTGTACACCGTCGTGACCGGCGACTCCATCGTGTCGGCGCTGACCAACATCATCGGCCGCGCGCTCAACACCAAGGCCTAGCCGGCAGTGCCGGTGCCGCCACCGTCGAGGCCGCGCTGGGCATCGCCACGCTCGTCGTCGTGCTGGTGCTGTGTCTGGCCGGCATCACGGCTGTGTCGATGCAGGTGCGCTGCGTGGACGCCGCCCGGGAGGCCGCCCGCCTGGCCGCCCGCGGGGACGAGGGCTCGGCGGTGGGCGTCGCCCGCCGCGTCGCCCCCGGCGGGGCGCGCGTCGAGGTGCACCGCGACGGTGAGTTCGTGGTGGCCACCGTGGTCGCGCACTCCAAGTTGTTGCCGGCGATCGAGATTGTGGCCAAGGCTGTTTCGGTGGCCGAGCCCTCGGGATGATCGGGGCGCGGCCACCCTGGTCGCGGCCTGGATGGTGGCGGTGCTGCTGTCCGTTACGGGGGCCGGGGCGTACCTCGGTGCGGTGGTGGTGGCGCGGCATCGCGCGCAGGCGGCCGCCGCCACGGTGCCGATGGCGTACTCGACCGTGGACATGCCCGACTCGTCCGACGCCAACACCGGCC
>NZ_LZJX01000057.1:0-4114 GCF_001667595.1 Mycobacterium sp. E2989
TCCTGGTGGAGCGGCTGGGTCCCACCCGCAGCCTCAGCCATCACCCCCTGATCCAAGTCGTCCTCGCCTGGCAGAACCTGCCCTGGCAACACGAGGGCCCGGCCGCCGGGCTGACGCTGGGCGATGTGCGGGTCACCCCGATGCCGGTGGACACCCAGGTCGCCCGGATGGATTTGGTGTTCTCGCTGGCCGAACGCTGGACCGAGGACGGCCAGCCCGCCGGCATCGGCGGCGCGGTCGAATTCCGCACCGACGTGTTCGACACCGCGACCGTGGAAAGGCTGATCGAGCGGCTGCGAGGGGTGCTGGTTCAACTCACGGCCGATCCCTCCCGCCGGCTTTCATCGATCGAAGTGCTCGACGAGTCCGAACAGGCCCACCTCGAGGCCATCGGAAACCGCGCGGCGCTGAATGAGCAAGCGCCCGTGGTGTTTTCGATTCCGGAGTTGTTCGCCGCGCAGGCCGCCCGGGCGCCGCAGGCGGTGGCGATTACCGATGGTGAGCGGTCGTGGACGTATGGCGAG
The DNA here is from genome assembly GCF_001667595.1 of Mycobacterium sp. E2989. Lineage (NCBI taxonomy): Bacteria > Bacillati > Actinomycetota > Actinomycetes > Mycobacteriales > Mycobacteriaceae > Mycobacterium > Mycobacterium sp. E2989. The sequence goes on from NZ_LZJX01000057.1 coordinate 525, forward strand.
GTGGAGGAGTCGGCGAACCGGTTGGCGCAGTTGTTGGTGAGCCGGGGTGCTGGCCCGGGCGAGCGGGTGGCGGTGGTGTTGCCGCGGACGGCCGAGGCTGTGGTGGCGATTTTGGGGGTGCTGAAGACCGGGGCGGCGTATGTGCCGGTGGATCCGTCGGTGCCGGCGGCGCGGATTGAGTTTGTGTTGGGTGATGCCGCGCCGGTCGCGGCGGTGACGACCGCGGCGGTGCGCTCGCGCCTGGACGGGCAGGCCTTGGACATCGTCGATTTCGACGACCCCGCCGTGGCGGCGCAACCGGGCGGCGGGTTGGCGGCGCCGTCGGCGGAGGACGTCGCCTACATCATCTATACGTCCGGGACCACCGGCACCCCGAAGGGGGTGGCGGTGCCGCACCGCAACGTGACTCAGCTGCTGGAGTCGTTGGATGCGCAGCTGGCGCTGGGGCAGGTGTGGACGCAGTGCCACTCGCTGGCCTTCGACTTTTCGGTGTGGGAGATCTTCGGGTCGTTGTTGTACGGCGGCCGGCTGGTGATGGTGCCGGATGCGGTGGTCCGCTCGCCGGAGGAGCTGCACGCGATGCTGGTCCGGGAACAGGTCAGCGTGCTGAGTCAGACGCCGTCGGCGTTTTATGCGTTGCAGACCGCGGATGCGTTGGCCCCGGAGTTGGGTCAGCAGTTGAAGTTGCAGACGGTGGTGTTTGGTGGGGAGGCGCTCGAGCCGCATCGGCTGGGCCGGTGGTTGCATCATCATCCGGGGTTGCCGCGGTTGATCAATATGTATGGGATCACCGAGACCACGGTGCATGCGTCGTTTCGGGAGGTCGTCGATGGGGATGTCGACAGCAATGCCAGCCCGATCGGGGTGTCGCTGGCGCATCTGGGGTTCTTTGTGCTGGATGGCTGGTTGCGGCCGGTGCCCGAGGGTGTGGTCGGTGAGTTGTATGTGGCCGGGCGGGGTTTGGCGCACGGATATGTGGGCCGGTCGGCGTTGTCGGCGACGCGGTTTGTGGCGTGCCCGTTCGGCGGGACCGGTGCGCCTGGACAACGTATGTATCGCACCGGGGACTTGGTGCGCTGGGGTGCCGATGGCCAGTTGCAGTACCTGGGCCGCGCCGACGAACAGGTCAAGATCCGCGGCTACCGCATCGAACTCGGCGAAATCCGCACCGCGCTAACGGCTTTGGACGGGGTTGAGCGGGCGGTCGTGGTCCTTCGGGAAGACCGGCCCGGCGACAAGCGGCTGGTGGGCTACGTGACCGGGACCGCCGATCCGGCCGAGATCCGCGACCGCCTGGCCGAGCGGCTGCCCAGTTACCTGGTACCGGCCGCGGTCGTCGCCATGGACGAGCTGCCGCTGACGGTCAACGGCAAGCTCGACACCCGCGCCCTGCCCGCACCCGGCTATCGCGGCAGCGAATACCGCCCACCGGCGACGATGACCGAGGAGATCCTGGCCGGCATCTACGCCCAGGTGCTCGGGGTGGACCGCGTCGGCGTCGACGACTCCTTCTTCGACCTCGGCGGGGATTCCTTGTCCGCCATGCGGTTGATGGCCGCGGTCAACACCGGTCTGGACGCCCACCTGGAAGTGCGGACCCTGTTCGAGGCCCCCACCATTCGCCAATTGGCGCCACGCCTGGGCGCCGCCGAGGACAGGCCGGCCCGGGTGGTGGCAGGTCCGCGCCCCGCGGTGGTGCCGTTGTCGTTCGCTCAGAACCGATTGTGGTTCACCGACCAGTTGCAGGGACCGTCGCCCGTCTACAACATGGCCGCCGCGATGCAACTGGACGGCGACCTGGACGTCGATGCGCTCGCGGCGGCGCTGGCCGATGTCGTGGCCCGACACGAAACCCTGCGCACCGTGTTCGTCGCACCCGAGGGCACACCGCAGCAGGTGGTCATCCCCGCCGCGCAGGCCGACATCGGTTGGCGGGTGGTCGATGCCGGCGGTTGGTCGCCGAGCCGCCTCACCGAGACCATCGAGACCGCGGCGCGCCACACGTTCGATCTGAGCACCCAAATGCCCTTGCGGGCCATGCTTTTCCGCGTCACGGCCAACCGGCACGTGCTGGTGGCCGTCGCCCACCACATCGCCGCCGACGGGTGGTCACTGGCGCCGCTGGTGCGCGATCTCGGCGCGGCCTACGCCAGCCGGTGCGCGGGCGAGCCACCCGCCTGGGCGCCGCTGCCGGTGCAGTACGTCGACTACACGCTGTGGCAGCACGCCCGGTTCGGCGAACTGGATGATCCCGCCAGCCCCATCGCCGGGCAGCTTCGGTATTGGCAACGGGCCCTGGCCGACCTGCCCGAACACCTCGCGCTCCCCACCGACCGGCCCTACCCGGTGGAGGCCGACTATCGCGGCTCCAGCGTCACCGTCCAGTGGCCGGCGAAACTGCAGCAACGCGTGCGCGAGGTGGCCCGCGACCACAACGTGACGAGCTTCATGGTGGTCCAGGCCGCGTTGGCGGTGCTGCTGGCCAAGGTCAGCGCGACGTCCGATGTGGCGGTGGGCTTTCCGATCGCCGGACGGCAGGATCCGGCGCTGGATGAGCTGGTCGGATTCTTCGTCAACACGTTGGTGCTCCGGATCGATCTGACCGGAAACCCCACGCTCGGTGAGGTATTGGCCCAGGTGCGGCAGCGCAGCCTCGCGGCCTACGAAAACCAGGGCGTGCCCTTCGAGGTACTGGTGGAGCGGCTCAACCCCACCCGCAGCCTCGCCCATCACCCGCTGGTGCAGGTCATGCTGACCTGGCAGAACGGCAGCCCCACCGAACTGAGCCTGGGCGACGTGGCAGTCACCCCACTGGCGCTTCAAAACCGCACGGCGCGAATGGATCTGGTGTTCTCACTGGCCGAGCGCTGGACCGCGGATGGCCGGCCGGACGGCGTCGACGGGACGGTCGAGTTCCGCACCGACGTGTTCGACGCCGACACCGTCGAGGCGCTGATCACCCGTTTGGAGCGGGTGTTGGTCGCACTGACGACCAACACCACCCGGCGGCTGTCGGCGGTCGATGTGCTGGACGCCGGTGAGCGCGCTTGGTTGGACGGGGCCGCTGGTCGGGCGGTGCTGGCCCGGCCGTGGACCCCGGCGTCGATTCCGGCGTTGTTCGCCGCGCAGGTGGCCCGTCGGGCGGGTGCGCCGGCGGTGACGTTCGAGGGGCGGTCGTTGACTTACCGCGAGCTCGATGAGGCGGCAAATCGGTTGGCGCACGCATTGATTGAGCATGGCGCCGGTCCGGGGCAAGCCGTCGCCTTGCTCCTCCCGCGGTCGGCCGAGGCGGTGGTGGCGATTCTGGCGGTGCTCAAGGCCGGTGCGGCGTATTTGCCGATCGATCCGGCGTTGCCGGCGGCGCGGATTGCTTTCATGCTCACCGACACCGCCCCGATCGCCGCGGTCACGACCGCGGCGTTGGCCGAGAAGCTGGAGGGCCATCACCTTTCGGTGGTAGATGTGGCCGATCCGGCCCTGGCCGCCCAGCCCGCGACGGCGCCGCCGGGGCCGTCCCCCGAGGACATGGCGCACATCATCTACACCTCGGGCACCACCGGCACGCCGAAGGGGGTGGCGGTCACACACGC
>NZ_LZJX01000058.1:0-23414 GCF_001667595.1 Mycobacterium sp. E2989
GCAATTCGGGCTCGAGCCGGGCCCGCGAGAAATGCTTCTCGGCCGCGGTGTACCCGATGTTGGCCGGCGCGCTGGCGGGCATGTAGGGGCGGGTGTCGTAACTGGTCTTGTACCCGGGCAAGGCGATCAGCCCCACCAGCGCCAGCGCGCAGGCCGCGGCGAGCACGGCCCCCGGCCAGCGGACGATGGCGGTGCCGATCCGCCGCCAGCCGCGGGTTCTGATCGCCCGCTTGGGGTCGAAGATGCCGACCTTGGCGCCCAGGGTGAGGATGGCCGGCCCCAGGGTGAGCGCGGCGCAAAGCGCGACGACGATGCCCAGCGCGGCGGGGATGCCCAGGCTTTGGAAGTAGGGCAGCCGGGTGAAGCTCAGACAGGCGACCGCGCCGGCGACGGTGAGCCCGGAACCCAGCACGATGTGCGTCGTGCCGTGATACATGGTGTAGAAGGCCTTTTCGCGATCCTCGCCGGTGCCGCGCGCCTCCTGGTAACGGCCCACGAAGAAGATCGCGTAGTCGGTTCCCGCAGCGATCACCAAGAGCGTCAACAGGTTCGTCGCGTAGGTCGACAACCCGATGACGCCGGCGTTTCCGAGAAACGCGACAAGGCCTCGGGCCGCGGACATCTCGATCAAGACCGTGGCGAGCACCAGCAGCGTGGTGAGGACGGACCGATAGACGAAGAACAGCATTACGGCGATCACGCCGACGGTGATCGCGGTGACCTTCGCGGTTCCCTTGCTGCCGACGTCGAACTGATCGGAAATCAGCGGCGCCGCGCCGGTCACATACGCCCGCACCCCCGGCGGCGGCTTCAGGTGCTCGACGATGTCGCGCACCGCGCCGACGCCCTCGTTGGCCAATGCCGAGCCCTGGTTGCCCGCGAGGAACAGCTGGACGTAGGCGGCCTTGCCGTCGCCGCTCTGCGACCCGGCCGCGGTCAGGGTGTCACCCCAGAAGTCCTGCACGTGTTCGACGTGCTTGCGGTCCTGCTCGAGCCTGCGGACCAGCTCGTCGTAGAAGCGGTGCGCGTCCGCGCCGAGCGGCTGGTCACCTTCCAGCACGATCATCGCCGAACTGTCGGTGTCGAATTCGTGGAACTTTTCGCCGATACGCTTGATCGCCTTGAGCGACGGTGCGTCGGGTGAGTTCAGCGCGACGTTGTGGGTCTTGCCAACCTCTTCCAGCTGCGGCACCGCGATGTTCGTGATCGCGGCCAGCGCCACCCAGAAGAGCAGGATCGGCAATGCCAGCCGGCGGATGGTGCGCGGGACGAAGCCCCGCGACTCGTGCTGGTCGCTCATCCGGACTTGTCCAGGCAGTAGGTGTAGGCGTCGACTTTGTCAACGGTGCGTTGGTCTTTCACCTCGCCGTTGACCGTGATGCGGCAGCCGAGGGTGTCGCCGTTGCCCTGCGCGACGACGTTGCCGAGGACGGCCGGCTCCGTCGTGGTGATGGTGAACGACCAGGGCAGCGTCGCGTCCTTGACTTGCTGGGGCTGGGCGTTGACATCAAGGTAATTGATGGTCGCGGTCGCGCCGGGCGCGCCGAAGACCTCGAGCACCACCCGTTTGGGATTGAACGGGACGATCTCGTTCGAGAGGCCGCTGTTGGCCGACGTGGTGTCGTGCGAGCCGAAGATTCCGTGCAGGCGATAGATGGCGAAGCCGGCGAGCGCGACGACCAACACCGCGACCAGCACCATCCACCATCGCCTGACCAGTGAGGTCATCGAAATCCCCTTCACCCGTTCACCTTTCGATCATCGGGCGACCAGATCACCCCCGACCCCAGGGCGGGCCGGGCGTGATCGACAGCTATGACAGTACGGTACGGGACCGTACTGCACAAGAGACGCGAGCGTACACATTCCGCTTCGGCGGTTAACGCTGCGTTACCCCTTGGTTCTGGTCAAGCCCGGGATGAGAAACCCGTCCACGAGCGCTTGGACGGTGCGACGGGTCGGCGGCCGGCCGGGAATGATGGACCGGAAGATGAGATAGCCGGGCAACAGATCCCAGAGCTCGTCGCTGATCACGTCCTCGGTGATCTCACCGCGGTCGACGGCTTGGCGCAGGACATGTTGAAGCAACGCCTTGCGTTGCTTGAGGAATTGCTCCTGCATAGCGTCGTTGAGCGCCGGGTGCCGCGACACCTCGACCATCACCGCGCGAATGGTGCTGGCGTGCTCGCGGCCATGCTGACCACACGTCTCCCCCAGGCTCAGCAGGTCGCCGCGCAGCGTGCCGGTGTTGGGTGCGACGGCCACCAGGCGCACGCCTTCGATGAAGGCGGCCAACACCAATTCGGCCTTCGAGGCCCAGCGCCGATACACGGTGGCCTTGCTCGCGTGGGCGGCCGCGGCGACGGCGTCGATCGTCAGCTGGTCATAGCCGTGTTCCTGCAGCAGGCGCAGCGTCACCGCCAGAATCTCGCCCTCACGGGGCGACCACGGTGACGTCTGCGCGTACGCCTCGGCCGTCTGGGTCATAGCGCCCACGATAGGACCGCCGGGGCGATGCGGGCTAATTTATCGCCGGATGGCCGCGAGCGCCTGCTCGACGTCGGCGACGAGATCCTCGGTGTCTTCGATGCCCAGCGAGATGCGCGCGAACCCGGCGGCGACGGGACCGCCCCACGTCGGATTGGAGCCGCGACCGTAGCTGTCCGGCGCCTCCGCCTCGTCAACGGCCAGGTGATAGGTCGCGGCGAGCACCGCCTGCGGTACGACCGGTTGACCCGGAATCGCCTGTGGGCTAACGGCTTTGAGGCTGCGGGTGGACTCGCCGTGGCGACCGGACATGGGCCTAGTCCGCCGGGCTTTTCGGCGGCCCTTCGGCCAGCAGCTTGCGGAAACCGTCCTCGTCGAGGACCGGCACGCCGAGCTCGACCGCCTTGTCGTACTTGGAGCCCGGCGAGTCGCCGGCGACGACGTAGTCGGTCTTCTTCGACACCGAACCGGCGGCCTTCCCGCCGCGCGCGATGATCGCCTCCTTGGCGTCGTCACGCGAAAAACCGGTCAATGAGCCGGTGACGACGACGGTCAGCCCTTCCAGGGTGCGGGCCACGCTGGCGTCGCGCTCGTCGGCCATCCGCACGCCCGCATCCCGCCACTTGTCGACGATCGCGCGATGCCAGTCGACGGTGAACCACTCGGTGAGCGCGGCGGCAATGGTCGGCCCGACACCCTCGACCGCGGCCAGCTGCTCGGTGGACGCCGACATGATCGCGTCCAGGCTGCCGAACTCGGTGGCCAGGGCGCGCGCGGCCGTCGGCCCGACGTGGCGGATGGACAGCGCCACCAGCACGCGCCACAACGCCACCGCCTTGGCCTTGTCCAGGTTGTCGAGCAGCCGCCTGCCGTTGGCGGACAGGGCGCCGGCCTTGGTGCGGAACAGCTCGGTGCGCAACAGGTCGTCCTCGGTGAGGGTGAACAGGTCCCCCTCGTCGGCGATCACCCCGGCCTTGAGCAGCGCGATGGCCGCCTCGTAGCCGAGCCCCTCGATGTCGAACGCACCCCGACCGGCGACGTGGAAGACGCGCTCCCGCAGCTGCGCCGGGCAGGACCGGGCGTTGGGACACCGGATGTCGGCGTCGCCCTCCTTGGCGGGGGCCAGCGTCGTGCCGCATTCGGGACACGTTGTGGGCATGACGAATTCGCGTTCGGACCCGTCCCTCAGGTCGACGACGGGGCCGAGCACCTCCGGGATCACGTCGCCGGCCTTGCGGATCATCACGGTGTCGCCGATCAGCACCCCCTTGCGCTTGACCTCGGCGGCGTTGTGCAGGGTGGCCAGGCCCACCGTCGACCCCGCGACCTTGACGGGCGTCATGAACGCGAACGGCGTGACGCGGCCGGTGCGCCCGACGTTCACGCGGATGTCGAGCAGCTTGGTCTGGGCTTCCTGCGGCGGGTACTTGTACGCGACCGCCCACCGCGGCGCCCGGGATGTCGTCCCCAGCCGGCGCTGCAGCGTGAAGTCGTCGACTTTGATCACCACGCCGTCGATTTCGTGCGCCAGGTCATAGCGCTGCTCGCCCCAGTACGCGATCCGCTCTTCGACCGCGGCCAGCCCGTGCACCCGCGTCGTCTGCTCGGCCACCGGCAGTCCCCAGGCCTTCAGCGCCGTGTACGCCTCGTGCAGGGTTTTGGGCGAGAACCCGTCGGTGCGGCCGACGCCGTGACAGATCATCCGCAGCCGGCGCCGGGCGGTGACCGCCGGGTTCTTCTGGCGCAGCGACCCGGCCGCGCTGTTGCGCGGATTGGCGAAGGGCGCCTTGCCGTCCTCGACCAGGCTGGCGTTGAGCGCCTCGAAATCGGCGAGCAGGAAGAACACCTCGCCACGCACCTCGAGCACCGCGGGAATCGGGAAGTCGTCACTGGCGCTGAGCCGTTCGGGCACGTCCTCGATGGTGCGCGCGTTGAGGGTCACGTCCTCGCCCACCCGTCCGTCGCCGCGCGTGGCGGCGCGTTCCAGGCGGCCGTCGCGATACACCAGCGACAACGCGACGCCGTCGATCTTGAGTTCGCACAGGTAGTGCGGGTCGCGGCCGATCTCGTTCTCGACGCGGTTGCTCCAGGCGACCAGCTCGTCGCGGTCGAAGACGTCATCCAGGCTCAGCATCCGCTCGAGGTGCTCGGCCTCGGTGAAGTCGGTGGCGAAGCCGGCCCCACCGACCAGTTGCGTCGGGGAATCCGGGACGCGCAGCTCGGGATGACGATCCTCAAGCGCGACAAGGTCGTTGAACATCTTGTCGAATTCGGCGTCGGAGACGATTGGAGCGTCCTTGACGTAGTAGCGGAACTGGTGTTCGCGGACCGCACCGGCCAGTTCCTGCCACTGGCGCCGAACCTCGGGTGACACCGGATCAGCTTGTGGCGAGCTCACCCTCGCAGGCTATCCGAGGCCGCCGACACCACGCCCGCAAGGCGGCCCGAAACTCAGGTCGACGGTTCGGCCTTGTCCGGGAAACCGCCGAATGGAACTTCCACGCCTTTTTGAATTGACAAAGCCGCAGCCTGGATGAGCAAAGCAACACTGAGCACGCCGACCCATACCCAGGCCTCGGCCGGACTGATGTGCGTGGCGGTGTTCGCGTAGCGCAATTTCACGACCGACCGCACCATCACCGCGGCGACCACGACCACCGTGATGTACGGGACGGTCGTTCGGAATTGTCGCGCGAAGCGGCCGACGGGTTCTTCCGAACGCCGCCTGTTGATCCCGAGGAACCACGCGACGGCGCCGACGAATCCGACCGCCAGCGGGATCGGAATCGCGAGCCGCACGGCCCAATCCCACAGCGGCTGCAGCGGCTGGTGTTTGTCCGGATCACCCAGCGCCAGCGCCAGGTGCGTGAGCGTGTCTTCGACGAGGAACACCGAAATCGGCGGAACGAGCACCACCAGAACGAACACGCAGTGCTTGGCGAGCACCCCGGCCGAGCCCGAGAAGAATTGCACGATCGCGTTGAGCAGCATGTAGATGGAGGCGGCGAACGAGACGGCGGTGAGCACCTCCGCCGACGCGGCCCGTCCCTCGGTCAGCGAGCATCCGCTTTCGCCGGCCAGCAAGGCGTATCGCAGGGTGGTCAGAAACAGGCCCAGAAACGCACACACCAATGCGATTCCGACTTGCGTCTCGTGTTCGACCTCTCGCGGCTCCAGCGGACGACCCTCGCCGCGGCGCCGGTAGGCGCGATCGATCACGAGATTTATGACGACGAAGGCAAACCCGGCGAGGATGCCGGTGAATTGCGCGTAACTGCGGGCGACGATCGATATGTCAAAACCCGTCCAAAGGGTGCAGGAGTCCGCAAGTTCGCTCATGACCATTGTCGAGATGGTAGTCGCCGCGTGTTTGCTGGCGATCGGTTTTCAAGCGATGGCTAAATGGCGTCGGGGTCCTGCACGAACGCCTCGGCCGCCCGGCGGGCCAGCCCGATCGCCAGGCGGGCCCACTCGGGCGTCGCGCCGGCCAGACCACACGCCGGGGTGACGCCGATGCGGTCGCGCAGCGCCGAGCGCGCAAAGCCAAGGCGATCCGTCACCGCCACCAGCGCGGCGGCCACCTCTTCGGCCGACGGCCGCCGCGGCGGGGCGCTGGCGGCGACCACGCCCAGCATGACCGCGCGACCCGATTCGACGAAGGCGGCGATGCCGTCGAGATCCGCCGCGGCCAGGGTGGCCGCGGCCACCGAAATCGCACCGAAGCTGCTGTCCAGCAACATGTTCCACGGCAACTCCGGCGCGCAGCAATGTAACAGCACCTCGCCTCCCACCGTGCCGACGCAGCCGTCGAGCAGGGCGAGGGCCACCGCCTCGTCCAGCGGCGCCACCGGGCTCAGCGCCGTCACACCGGCCAGCCGTCCGCCCAGTGCGATCGGCAGCGAGGGCTCGTCGAACTGCACCACCACCGGCGTCTCGAGCCGGCGGGCCAGCGCCGCGCGGTGGGCGGCGACGCCCTCGGCCAGCGACGCCGCCAGATCGCGCACGGCGCCGGGGTCGGTGATCGCCCGATGGCCGTTGGCCAGCTCGAGTTCGGCCGCCAGCGTGATCGGCCCCGGAGCCTGCACCTTGACCACGCGGTCGCCGCCGCGCAGGCCGGCCACCTCCCAGGCCTCTTCCAGCGCGTCCATGTCCTCGTCGAGGAGGCTGACGGCGCGGCGGGTGACCGCGCCGGGCCGAGCGGCGACGCGGTAGCCGCGCGGCACGGTATCGATCGCCACGTCGACGAGCAGCGCACCGGCCCGGCCGAGCGTGTCCGCGCCGACGCCTCGGGCGGGCAGCTCGACGATGTGAGCCAGCCCGCCGGCCAACTCGCCGACGACGACTTCGGCGGCCTCCCGTGGCGCGCTGCCGGGCCAGGATCCGACTCCACTGGCCCTGGCGAAGGGATGCGCGAAAACACTCACCGGCCCAACCGTATTCGACACCACCCCGGTCGGGGTCCGCCAGGGGGTGCGTGCCGTGGGACGGCACGGGTAGGTTCGACGCAAGAAGGGTGCGGAACATGTCGCGGATGGCGAGATCGGCACGGCCGCTGCTGATATGCGGGGCCGTGGTGCTGGCTGCGGGATGCACCCGGGTGGTGGACGGCGCGGCGGTGGCCGGATTCGGTTCCCCGCGGCGGGACGTGCAGGGCATCAACGTCGACACCATCCTGTTGGACCAGTCGCGGATGCGCGCGATCACCGGCGCGGGCGAGCACCTGACGATCATCCCCTCGATGGACGGCACCCGCCCGGTGGACATCGAGGCGCTCGCCGGCACCACGCCGCGCGAATGCCGGTTCATCTATGCCGAGACGGCGACGTTCGGGCCCGACGTCGAGGAGTTCCACAAGACGACGTTCCAGGATCCGCCCGACGGGGCGCTGATCTCGGAGGGTGCCGCCGCCTACCGGGACGTCGACACCGCACAGCGCGCGTTCGGCGCGCTGGTGACCACGGTCGGGGATTGCGCGAACGGCTCGGACGGACAGCAATACGTCGGCGACTGGAAGGCCGACGGCGGTTCGCTGCACCTGCGGCCGGGCGGATGCGGCCGCGACTACCGGCTGCGGTCGGTGGCCATCCTGGAGGTCACCTTCTGCGGGTTCGCGCAATCGGTGTCCGACATCGTGATGACGAACATCGTGGCGAACATGCCGTCCTAACGCGCCGTGCGGGTGATGGTGGCGCTGCCCAGCACCTCGTCGCCGTCCGGGTCGGGGCGATACAGCACGAGCGTCTGGCCGCAGGCGACGCCGCGCAGCGGGACACGCAACCGCACCACCAGCTCGTCGCCCACCAATTCGGCTACCGCCCCGGTGGTTTCGCCGTGCGCCCGCACCTGCACCTCACATTCGACGGGGCCCGAGGGCGGCCGTCCCGAAGTGAAGACCGGCTCGCGTCCCCGCAACTCGCGCACGTCGAGGTCGGCGGCCTCCCCCACCCGCACGGTCCCGGTATCGGCGTCGATGGCCGTCACATAGCGCGGACGACCATCGGGACCCGGCCCGGCGATGCCGAGGCCCTTGCGCTGGCCGATGGTGAAACCGTGCACCCCGTCGTGCTCCGCGAGCACCGCACCGTCGGCGCCGACCACGGCGCCGCGGCGGACGGCGATGCGCTCGCCCAGGAAGGCGCGGGTATTGCCGGACGGGATGAAGCAGATGTCGTGACTGTCCGGCTTCTCGGCGACCGCCAGGCCGCGGCGGGCGGCTTCGGCGCGGATCTGCGACTTGGGGGTGTCGCCGATCGGAAACGTGGCGCGCGCCAGCTGCCCTGCGGTCAGCACGGCCAGCACGTACGACTGGTCCTTGCCCGGATCGACCGCGCGGCGCAGCCGCCCACCCGACAGCCTGGCGTAGTGGCCGGTGGCCACCGTGTCAAAGCCCAGCGCAAGGGCTTTCGCCGACAACGCCGAGAATTTGATCCGCTGATTGCATCGGATGCAGGGGTTGGGCGTTTCGCCGCGCGCGTAGGACGACACGAAGTCGTCGATCACGTCGGCCTGAAACTTTTCCGCGAAATCCCAGACGTAGAAGGGGATTCCGAGCACGTCGGCGACGCGACTGGCGTCAGACGCGTCTTCTTTCGAGCAGCACCCGCGCGAACCGGTACGCAAAGTTCCCGGGGCGGTTGACAACGCCAGGTGCACGCCGACCACGTCGTGCCCGGCGTCGACCATGCGTGCGGCGGCGACCGAGGAGTCGACGCCGCCGCTCATCGCGGCGAGAACCTTCACCTAGGACGCCCCCGCCGCGGCGAGTGCGGCCCGACGGGCGCGGTCGACCGCCGCCGGCAACACCTGCAACACCGCATCGACGTCGGCGTCAACACTGGTGTGCCCCAATGACAGTCGCAGCGACCCGCGGGCGCTGGCGGGGTCGGCGCCCATGGCGACCAACACGTGCGACGGCTGCGCGACGCCGGCGGTGCACGCCGATCCGGTCGAACACTCGATTCCGTTGGCGTCCAACAGCATCAACAGCGCGTCGCCCTCGCAGCCGCGGAACGTGAAGTGCGCGTTGCCGGGAAGCCGCTGGGGGTACCTCCCGCTTGCGGGGGACGGGTCGCGCGCACCGTTGAGGCTGACGTCCTCGATGCCGGCCAGCACGCCGTCGATCAGCCGGTCGCGCAGCGACCGCAGCCGCGCGCTGTTCGCCTCGATCCCGTCCACCGCGATTTGGGCGGCGGCCGCCATGCCGACGGCACCGGCGACGTCGGCGGTGCCGGAGCGGATGTCACGCTCCTGGCCGCCGCCGTGCGCCAGCGGGACGCACGTCACGTCGCGGCGCAGCAGCAGGGCGCCCACGCCGGGCGGGCCGCCGAACTTGTGCGCGGCCACGCTCATCGCCGAGAGCCCGCTGGCGGCGAAGTCCACCGGCAACTGCCCCACCGCCTGCACGGCGTCGCTGTGCATCGGAACCCCGAATTCGGCGGCGAGGCCGGCGAGCTCGGCGGCGGGCATGATGGTGCCCACCTCGTTGTTGGCCCACATCACCGACACCAACGCGACATCGTCGTGGTGATGCAGCGCCTCGCGCAGCGCGGCCGCCGACACCGAGCCGTCGGCGGCGGTCGGCAGCCAGGTCACCTCGGCGCCCTCGTGTTCGGCCAGCCAGTTCACCGAGTCCAAAACGGCGTGGTGTTCCACCTCGCTGGTGATGATGCGCCGGTGCCGCGGTTCGGCGTCGCGGCGGGCCCAATAGATGCCCTTGACGGCCAGGTTGTCGCTCTCGGTGCCACCGGCGGTGAAGATGACCTCGGACGGCCGTGCGCCCAGCCGGTCGGCGATCAGCTCGCGGGACTCCTCGATGCGCCGCCGCGCCGTCCGGCCGCTGGTGTGCAGCGAGGAGGCGTTGCCGACGGTGCCGAGCACCGCCGTCATCGCCTCGACGGCGGCGGGGTGCATCGGCGTGGTAGCGGCGTGATCCAGGTAGACCATGACCCGACCCACGATACCGGCTGGTCGCGAGGCCTCCGGCTACGAGGCCACCAGCACGGGCCGGTGATCGGCGCCGCGGGCCGGCCCGACGCACGCCACCGACTGGCAGCGGGTCGCCAGGGCCCGCCGGTCGGTCCCCGGCAGCTGCAGAGATTCGACGTGCACGCGCGCCACCGTGCGGCGCACGGTGAGCAGCCGCCGGATGGACCGCACAAGCGTCTCGTCGCCGACGAACGCGGGCACGGTCGAGACGCTCCCGTCGACGTGGTGGTAGGTCAGCCGAAGCGGCTGCACCGGTCGGCCGGCGTCGATCGCGGCCTGGAACATGGCCGGATAGAACGCGCCACCGCCCCGGTGAGGCTGTCCGGCCACGCCCGCCGCGGCATCGTCGCCGCGCCGGCCACACCACGTGGTGCCCTCGGGGAAGCACACCACCGTCTGACCGCCGCGCAGCCGGCGGGCGACGGCGTCGACCACCGCCGGCAGCCGGCGCAAACTGGACCGCTCGATCGGGATGATCTTGAGGATGCGCGCCACGATTCCGGTGGCGGGCCCGGTGAACATGTCGGCGCGGGCGACGAACGACCCCGGCAGCACCGACCCGATGGCGAAGACGTCGAGCCAGGACATGTGCGGGCTGACGACCAGGACCCCGCTCAGGTTGCGAATCGGGCTGCCGGACACCGTGATTCGGACCCCCAGGCAGCGCAACACCATCCGGCAATAGATGCGCTGCACGCGCGTGCGGCCCGGCAGCGGCGCCGCCAGCAGCACCACTCCGGGCGCCAGCAGCAGCGCCAGCAGGACCCGAAGCGTGACCCGCAGCGCCACCAACAACGGCGGCGACGGGGCCACGTCGCCGAGGCCCACGCAACCGGCGTCGCACGATGCGCGCGGTAACCAGGAGTGCGCGGTGCCCGCGGTGGCGTTCATCGGTCGCCGCCGGCCATCTCCGAGGCGGCCGACACCGACCGCAACCGCTTCAGATATCGGGTATCGGCGCGCCGCTTATCCAGCAGGACGCAGAAATCGCCGACGCCGAAATCGGGGTCGTGCGCCGGCTCACCGCACACCTGGGCTCCCAGCCGCAGGTAACCGCGCATCAGCGCCGGAACCGACGGCCGCGCCGGCGCCGGAATGTCGTCGAGCGCCGTGCCGTCGACGACCACCGGCCGGTGGGGGCGCACCCGGTACTGCGGGGGTGCGGCGTGACGGCTCAGGATGAAATCGCGCACCCCGCGCAGCTGGCGGCCCGGCACCCGGTTTTCGGGGTCGTCGGAATCCCCGCCGATGGGCACCGACACGCAGCCGGTCACGTAGTCGTAGCCGTATCGGTCCAGGTAGGCCAGGATCCCGGCCCACATCAGCAGCACGACGCCGCCGTTGCGGTGGCCATCGCGCACCACGGCGCGGCCCATCTCGACCAGCGAGGGCCGCAGCGGGTCGAGCGCGCGGATGTCGAATTCCGTCGCGGTGTAGAGCCCCCCGGCCGCGATGGCGCCCGCCGGGGCCAGCATGCGGTAGCAACCCACCAGTTCGCCCGTCGCGTCGTCGCGCACCAGCAGGTGGTCGCAGTGCTCGTCGAACCGGTCCACGTCCCGTTGTTGGTCGTCGTTGGTGGGCAGTGCGAAGCCCGGCGTGCTGCTGAAGACGTCGTACCGGAGCCGCTGCGCCGCCTCGATCATGGCGGCGTCGGTGGACAGCAACAGCGAATAACGCGGCCCACCGGGCGACGCCGTCGTCGCGCCGTCGGGCTTGTCGCTCGGAATCAGGACAGAAGCAATGCTCATGTAAACCAACGTTGCGCAATCGATGAGCGAGTCGGCATCGTCGCTGTGACGTGTCCGTGCACGTCAGATGACGAAATGTGGTTGCCGAGACGCCCCCGCGGCCGTCTTCGGGTCACGGCGGGTCATTGCGGGTATGCCGTCTCCCATGATGTTCACCGCCGACCGCGCGATCGCGGCGCCGCCGTCGGCGGTGTGGGAGTTGCTGGTCGATCTGGACGCGTGGCCCAAATGGGGTCCGTCGATTCGCGGCGCCAGGCTCGACGAACCGCACACCCAGTTGGGTCTGCACGCAACGGGCACCGTGCGCACGCCGCTGTTGCTCGAGGTCCCGTTCGTCATCACCGAATTCGAGCCGGGGCGAAGCTGGGCGTGGAAGGTGGCGGGCGTCCCGGCGACGCGGCACTGGGTCGAGCCGATGGGCGACGGGTCACGCGTGGGGATGGCCGTTCCGTGGTGGTCGGCGCCCTACGTCACGGTGTGCTCAATTGCGTTGCGGCGCATCGACGCAATGCTGACCGGGGCGCGTTGACGCGGCCTTGACGCGGCCCACGCATACGCAAGAGCCCCCGACACGGTGTCGGGGGCTCCTGGGCCGAGAGGCTCAGCCCTTGCGCTGCTTGATGGCGTCGGTCAGCTGCGGGGCGACCTTGAACAGGTCCCCCACCACGCCGTAGTCGGCGATCTCGAAGATCGGCGCCTCTTCGTCCTTGTTGACCGCGACGATGGTCTTCGAGGTCTGCATGCCGGCGCGGTGCTGGATCGCCCCGGAGATGCCCAGCGCGATGTAGAGCTGCGGCGACACCGTCTTGCCGGTCTGGCCGACCTGGAACTGGCCCGGGTAGTAACCGGAGTCGACCGCGGCGCGCGACGCGCCGACGGCGCCGCCCAGCGAGTCGGCGAGCTCCTCGACCACGTGGAAGTTGTCGGCGCTGCCCACGCCGCGGCCACCGGACACCACGATGGTGGCCTCGGTGAGCTCCGGGCGGTCACCGGCGACCGCCGGCTCGCGGGCGGTGATCTTGGTGGCGTTCTCGGCGGGTGCGGGCACCTCCACGGTGACCTGTTCGCCCGCGCCGGCCTGCGGCTCGGCGTCGATGGCGCCGCCGCGCACCGTGATGACCGGGGTGTCGCCGTTGGCCTGCGACTCCACGGTGAAGGCGCCACCGAAGATGGAGTGCACCGCCTTGTTGCCCTCCTGGACGCCGACCACGTCGACCAGCAGGCCGGACCCGATCCGGGCCGCGAGCCGGCCCGCGATCTCCTTGCCGTCGGCGTTGGCCGACAGCAGCACGGCGGCGGGGGCGTTCGACTCGGCCAGCGAGGCGAGCACGTCGACCACCGGGGTGATCAGGTAGTTCTCGGCGTCGTCGGACTCGGCGACGTAGATCTTGGCGGCGCCCGCCTCCTTCAGCCCGTCGACCAGCGGCGCGGCCGTTCCCGGCTTGCCGACCACGACGGCGGCCGGCTCGCCCAGCGCGCGGGCGGCGGTGATCAGTTCGGAGGTGACCTTCTTCAGTGCGCCTTCGGCGTGCTCAACGAGCACCAAAACTTCTGCCATGGTTTCTTCGCTCTTCTCGTCTGTGGATTCTGTGCTCGGCTAGATGATCTTCTGGCCGACCAGGTACTGGGAGATCTGGTTGCCGCCCTCGCCCTCGTCGGTGACCTTCTCACCCGCGGTCTTCGGCGGCTTCGGCGTCGACGACAGCACGGTCGACCCGGCGTTCTCCTGCCCGACCTCGTCGCTTTCGACGCCGATCTCCGAAAGGGTCAGCACCGTGACCTCTTTCTTCTTGGCGGCCATGATGCCCTTGAAGGACGGGAAGCGCGGCTCGTTGATCTTCTCGGTCACACTGACCACCGCGGGCAACGACGCCTCGAGCGTGAACACGCCCTCGTCGGTCTCGCGCTCGCCGGTGACCTTGCCGCCCTCGATCGACAGCTTGCGCAGGTGTGTCAGCTGGGGCAGGCCCAGGTACTCGGCGATGATCGCCGGCACCGCGCCGCCCGAGCCGTCGGTGGACTCGTTGCCGGCGATGACGAGCTCGGTGCCCTCGATGGTGCCCAGCGCGCGCGCCAGCGCCCACGCGGTCTGCACCACGCAGGAGCCCTTCATGCCGTCGTCCTTGAGGTGCACGGCCTTGTCGGCCCCCATGGACAGCGCCTTGCGGATCGCCTCGGTGGCGCGTTCGGGGCCCGCGGTCAGCACCGTCACCGAACCCTCGCCGCCCTCCCGCTCGCGGATCTGCAGGGCCTCTTCGACGGCGCGCTCGTTGATCTCGTCCAGCACCGCGTCGGCGGCCTCGCGGTCCAGCGTGTAATCGCCGTCGTTCAGCTTGCGCTCCGACCAGGTGTCTGGGACCTGCTTGATCAGGACCACGATGTTCGTCATGAGTGTGGTTCGTCCTCCTATTGAAGGAGTCCCGCGGCGGTCGACCACGAGACTTTCAGTAACGTTTAGCAGCGCACGGTCGTGTTACTACCGGGTAACTTTGTGCAGCCTGCCTTCACACCATAGCGGGTCGTACTGCAGGTTCTTGCGGCGTGCCTACCCTGCGTGAGCGGGGGCGCCCCGTTCCCGGTTCGCGAATCCGACACTTCGCGTTAGCCTGCCTATGCGATGAGCGCAACCATCCCCGACGCACCCCGGCGCGGCCCCGGCGATCCGTTGCCGGCGGCTGACCCCGTCCTGACGCTGACGGGCGAGCGCACCATCCCGGATCTCGACGTCGAGAACTATTGGTTCCGCCGCCACCAGGTGGTTTACCAGCGGCTGGCCGGACGCTGCGCGGGCCGCGAGGTGCTCGAGGCCGGCTGCGGCGAGGGCTATGGCGCCGACCTGATCGCCGGTGTCGCCCGTCGGGTGGTCGCCGTCGATTACGACGAGGCCGCGGTGGCCCACGTGCGCGCCCGTTACCCGCGCGTGGAGGTGATGCGGGCGAACCTGGCCGAGCTGCCGCTGCCCGACGCGTCGGTCGATATTGTGGTCAACTTCCAAGTCATCGAGCACCTGTGGGATCAAGCACAATTCGTCGCCGAGTGCGCGCGGGTGCTGCGCCGCGGCGGGTTGTTGATGATGTCCACCCCGAACCGGATCACCTTCTCGCCCGGCCGCGACACGCCGATCAACCCGTTCCACACCCGCGAGCTCAACGCCGACGAGCTGACCGCGCTGCTGGTCGACGGGGGCTTTCGCGAGGTGTCGGTCAGCGGGTTGTTTCACGGGCCGCGGCTGCGGGAGATGGACGCCCGCCACGGCGGCTCCATCATCGACGCGCAGATCGCGTTGGCGCTGGCCAGCGACGAGGGGGTGCCGTGGCCGCCCGAGCTGGCCGCCGACGTCGCCGCGGTGACGTGCGACGACTTCGAGATCGTGGCGAGCGACCGGCGTGACATCGACGACAGCCTGGATCTGATCGCGATTGCGGTGGCGCCGTGAGCAATCCGCATGACCGGGTGCCCGGCATGTTCACCCTGGTGCTGCACACCCACCTGCCATGGCTGGCCCATCACGGCCGGTGGCCGGTCGGCGAGGAGTGGCTCTACCAGTCCTGGGCCGCGGCCTATCTGCCGCTGATGCGGGTGCTGGCCACGCTGGCCGACGAGGACCGCCGTGGCCTGATCACCCTGGGCGTCACCCCGGTGGTGAACGCGCAGCTGGATGACCCGTACTGCCTCGACGGCATGCAGCACTGGCTGGCCAACTGGCGGCTGCGCGCGGCCGAGGCCGCCAGCGTGCGGTCGGCTCCCCGGTCGAAGTCGGCCGGCTACCCGTCGTGCACCCCGGAAGCGTTGCGCGCCTTGGGGATTCGAGAGTGCGCCGAGGCGGACGCGGCGCTGGAGGACTTCGCCACCCGATGGCGGCACGGCGGTAGCCCGCTGCTGCGCGGCCTGATCGACGCCGGCACGGTCGAGTTGCTCGGCGGCCCGCTGGCCCACCCGTTCCAGCCGCTGCTCGCGCCGCGGCTGCGCGAGTTCGCCCTGCGGGAGGGCCTCGCCGACCCGCAGCAGCGGCTGGCCCATCGCCCCAGCGGAATCTGGGCGCCCGAATGTGCCTACGCCCCGGGGATGGAACACGACTACGCCGCCGCGGGCGTCACCCACTTCATGGTCGACGGGCCCTCGCTGCACGGCGACACCGCGCTGGGCCGACCGGTCGGCGACACCGACGTGGTGGCGTTCGGGCGCGACCTGCAGGTCAGCTATCGGGTGTGGTCGCCCAAGTCCGGCTACCCCGGGCACGCCGCCTACCGCGACTTCCACACCTACGACCACCTCACCGGCCTGAAGCCGGCGCGGGTGACCGGCCGCAACGTCCCGTCGGAGGGCAAGGCGCCCTACGACCCCGAGCGGGCCGACCATGCGGTCGACGTCCATGTCGCCGACTTCGTCGATGTGGTCCGCAACCGGCTGACGAGCGAATCCGAGCGGATCGGACGGCCGGCCCACGTCGTCGCCGCCTTCGACACCGAATTGTTCGGGCACTGGTGGTACGAGGGCCCGACCTGGTTGCAGCGGGTGCTGCGCGCGCTGCCCGCCGCGGGCGTGCGGGTCGGAACGTTGAACGACGCCATCGCCGACGGATTCGTCGGGCGCGCAGTCGCATTGCCGCCCAGTTCGTGGGGATCGGGCAAGGACTGGCAGGTGTGGGCCGGCGACAAGGTGGCCGATCTGGTCCAGCTGAACAACGAAGTGGTGGACACGGCCCTGAGCACCGTCGACAAGGCGCTGTCCCAGCGCTCGTCGCTGGACGGCCCGCTGCCCCGCGATCAAGTCGCCGACCAGATCCTGCGCGAGACCCTGCTCACCGTCTCCAGCGACTGGCCGTTCATGGTGAGCAAGGACTCGGCCGCCGACTACGCGCGCTACCGCGCGCACCTGCACGCGCACGCCACCCGCGAGATCGCCGGGGCCCTGGCGTCCGGCCGGCGGGACGCCGCGCAGCGGCTGGCCGAGGGATGGAACCGCGCCGACGGGCTGTTCGGCGCGCTCGACGCGCGCAGGCTGCCCCGATGAGGTGCCCGGCCGCGTGAAGATCCTGATGGTGTCGTGGGAGTACCCGCCGGTGGTCATCGGCGGCCTCGGGCGGCACGTGCATCACCTGTCGACCGCGCTGGCCGCGGCCGGTCACGAGGTCGTCGTGCTGTCCCGCCACCCCTCGGGCACCGATCCCAGCACGCACCCGTCGTCCGAGGAAGTGGTCGACGGTGTCCGGGTGATCGCGGCCGCCCAAGACCCGCACGAGTTCTCCTTCGCCACCGACATGATGGCGTGGACGCTGGCGATGGGCCACGCGATGATCCGCGATGGCTTGTCGCTGAAGAAGCGCGGCAGCAACCGGCCCTGGCGCCCCGACGTGGTGCACGCCCACGACTGGCTGGTGGCCCATCCCGCGATCGCGCTCGCCCAGTTCTACGACGTGCCAATGGTTTCCACCATTCACGCCACCGAAGCCGGACGGCATTCCGGCTGGGTGTCCGGCGCCATCAGCCGTCAGGTGCATGCGGTGGAGTCCTGGCTGGTGCGCGAATCCGATTCGCTGATCACGTGTTCGGCGTCGATGGCCGACGAGATCACCGAACTTTTCGGCCCCGGCCTGGCCGGAATCACGGTCATCCGCAACGGCATCGACGCGGCGCGCTGGCCGTTCGCCGAGCGGCGACCGCGGACCGGGCCGGCCGAGCTGCTCTACCTCGGGCGGCTGGAGTACGAGAAGGGCGTGCACGACGTCATCGCGGCCCTGCCGCGGATCCGACGCAGCCATCCCGGCACCACGCTGACCATCGCCGGGGAGGGCACCCAGCAGGACTGGCTCGTCGAGCAGGCCCGAAAACGTCGGGTGCTCAAGGCCACTCGCTTCGTCGGACACCTCGACCATGCCGACCTGCTTGCGGTGCTGCACCGGGCCGACGCCGCGGTGCTGCCCAGCCACTACGAGCCGTTCGGGATCGTCGCGCTGGAGGCCGCCGCGGCCGGCACACCGCTGGTGACGTCGAACATCGGCGGCCTGGGCGAGGCGGTGATCAACGGGCAGACCGGGGTGTCCTGCGCGCCCCGGGACATCGCCGGGCTCGCCGCGGCCGTGGGCGCCGTGCTCGACGACCCGGCGGCCGCGCAGCGCCGCGCCCGCGCCGCCCGCGAACGGCTCACGTCCGCGTTCGACTGGAAGACCGTGGCCGGCGAGACCGCGCAGGTGTACCTGGCGGCCAAGCGCGGCGAGCGCCAGCCCCAGCCGCGCATGCCCATCGTCGAGCACGCCCTGCCCAACCGCTAGCCTGCATAGATGGGGCTGGAATTTTCGAGCGTGGTCGACGCGCCGATCGCCGACGTGTTCGCGTGGCACGCCAGGCCCGGCGCGTTCTCCCGGCTCTCGCCGCCGTGGCAACCGATGCGGCTGGTCACCGAGGCCGCCTCGCTCAAGGACGGGCGGGCGACGCTGGCCCTGCCCGGCGGGCTGCGCTGGGTGGCCGTCCACCAGGCCGACGGCTACGACCCACCGCGGCGCTTCGTCGACGAAATCGGCAGCGGCGGCCTGACCTCGCTTCCGGCGCGAATCGCGATGCGGTGGAGGCATGTTCACGATTTCGAGGACCTCGGCGATGGCCGCACCAGGGTGATCGACCGGGTCGACACCCCCGCGCCGGCGTCGCTGCTGCGGCCCATGTTCGTCTACCGGCACCGTCAACTCGCCGATGATCTGGCCGCGCACCGGCTGGCCGCCGCGAACGGGCTGGCGCCCCTGACCGTCGCCGTCACCGGGGCTTCGGGACTGGTGGGTTCGGCGCTGACGGCGTTTCTGAGCACCGGCGGTCACCGCGTCATCCGGTTGGTGCGCCGCGCCCCGCGCGGCGAGGACGAGCGGCAGTGGGACCCCGAGGATCCCGATCCGGGAGCCTTCGCCGGCGTGGACGCGGTCATTCATTTGGCGGGCGCCTCGATCGCCGGCCGGTTCACCGAGAAACACCGAAAGGCCATCCGCGACAGCAGGATCGGGCCAACACGGCGGCTGGCCGAAGCGCTGGGCCGCGCCCCGGCCCGCCCGGCGGTGCTCGTCTCGGCGTCGGCGATCGGATACTACGGATCCGACCGGGGCGATGACATCCTCACCGAGGACAGCGACCGCGGCGATGGCTTCCTCGCCGACGTGGTCGACGACTGGGAGGCGGCAACGACACCCGCCGAGCAGGCCGGGGTGCGGGTGGTGCGGGTGCGCACCGGCATCGTGCAGTCGCCGCTCGGCGGCACCTTGAAGCTGATGCGCCCATTGTTCGGCGCCGGCCTGGGTGGCCGGCTCGGCGACGGCCGGCAGTGGCTGTCCTGGATCGGGATCGACGACCTGGTCGACATCTACCACCGCGCCCTCTGGGACGGTGAACTGTCCGGCCCGGTGAACGCCGTTGCGCCGCAACCGGTTCGCAACAGCGAGTACACCCGCGCGCTGGCCGGTGTGCTGCACCGCCCCGCGGTGCTGCCCGTCCCATCGCTGGGGCCCCGGCTCCTGCTCGGCGAGCAGGGCGCGCGTGAATTGGCGTGCGCAAGCCAGCGGGTGGT
Organism: Mycobacterium sp. E2989; assembly: GCF_001667595.1. NCBI lineage: Bacteria > Bacillati > Actinomycetota > Actinomycetes > Mycobacteriales > Mycobacteriaceae > Mycobacterium > Mycobacterium sp. E2989. Next base: position 19,269 of record NZ_LZJX01000058.1, read on the forward strand.
GCCCGCGAAGCTCACCGAGGCCGGCCACCGATTTCGCCAGCCCGATCTCGATCAGGCGCTGCGGCACCTGCTCGGCAGGGCGAGCTGAGGAAAACACCCTCCCCATTTTTGCCTGATCAGGCCCCATACCGGGCCGGAGATGGTTCAATTTCTTAATGATTTTCGGTGCGCTGGTCCGTCGGACCGGCGCGGCCATCATAGGCATCATCGCGGTGGCCGTGCTGGTGCTCGCGCCGCGTCAGGCCCGGGCCGAATCGACCGAAGCGGACAGCACGACCGACGTGGAATGCCGCGGCGCGACCCGACCGGTGCCCACGACATGGTATTTCCCGAGCACGCCCCCGCTGGGACTGGTGTGGCTGCAGCACGGCTTCGTCGAGGGCAGGAGCCTGTGGTCGGCCTTCGCCACCGAGGTCGCCGACAGCGGTTACCTCGTGCTGGCCACCACACTGTCCACCGTCAATCCCCTCGGCTGCACGGTGGAACACCTGATCGACAACACCGCCTTTCTGGGCAACATCGCCGATGTCTTTGCCCACAAAGACGATCCGCACGGGGCGTTGGCGACGTCCCTCGCGACGGCCGCGGCGGCGGCCGGCCGCCCGGTGCCACCGCTGCCCGAGAAAATGGTGTTCGTGGGGCATTCGGCGGGGGCCGAGGCCGTCGAATACGTCGCCGAGCGCCTGCACACCACCTACCCGGGGGCGTTCACCCAATTGCGCGGCATCGTCAGCGAAGACGGCGTCAAGTCGTTCATCGGGTCCAACACCGACGACGCGCTGAGGGGCCTGGCGGGCACCACCCTGCCCGTATACGCCACGGCGTCACCGCACCTGCTGTGCAACTTCTTTCAGCGCGGCACCAAGGCCATCGAACGGTACCTGGCGGACCGGCCCTTTCACGGCGTCAAGATCACGACCGGCGCCCACGGCGACGCGCTGGGCCCGTCGTCGCCGGGCTACGAAAACCTCGTGTGCGGCCGCCCGAAGCCGGACAACATCGCGGCGGTCTGGGGCCTGACGCGAGGCTGGATCGCGGACATGATCGCGGGAACGACCACGCGCGACTTCTACCCGGGCGGAGGCTATTACACCGAACTCGAGACGGCCGGCACCATCACCACGCTGCCGTGACTAGTCCGCGGCTCTGCCGTGCCGGCTGCGCCGATAGGCCCGGGCGCGTAGGTCGGCGAGCCACCGCGGATGCAGGCTCAGGCCCGGCGCGGTGTTGACGACGGGATCGAACGACACGTCGTGCGATCGTTCGGGGTCGACGATACCGGTGAGCGTGAGCCGGCCCAGCGGCGCGAAATCGCCACTGCCGCAAGCCTGGTCGAGCGACACCTCGATTTCGCCGTGTTCGAGCCGCTTGCGCACGCTCTCCAGCGAGAGGCCAAGTCCGTCGATGTGGCTCACGATCCGGGCCCGCAGCCACCAGTTGTCGCCCTGGTAGTGCAGCGGCATCAGGGTGGTCAGCGTCTGACCGCTCCACGAAATGGCCGGCCGCAGCGCCAGCGCCCGGGACAACACCCCGGAGCCCGAGGAGACGACCAGGATGTCCCAGGGCCCCGCCCCCTGGGGCGGGGCCACCCGGAAGGCCAGGCCGATGAAGTCGGGCAAGGCCCCCGGGGTGCCGCTGGCCTTCGACAACCGCGCGACGATTCCCGACGAGGCGATCGGCAGCCCCTCGCCGGCGGGCGCCAGGCGTTCGATGAAGCCGTCCGCCAACACGCCGACCGGATGAAACAGCCGCTTGCCGCGGAGGGCGGAGCCCCATTGGAAGGGCAACGCGACCAGATCGGAAACACTCACCGGCGGCGGGTTCCCGTTTCCGGGCGGCGGAAACCCGCCGGCGTTGCTCACCCGCTCATGCGGATGTCAGCGTCGTCTCGTCGTGGTCGGCCCCGCCCGTCGCCCGGGTGACCGCACGGCCGATCGGTGGGACGCGGGTCGCCCGGACGTAGACGGTGTCGCCCTCGCGCAGCGCCAGCGCTTCGGCGTCACCGCGGGTGATCTGGGCGGTGAACGGCCCGCCGCTGGCGGAACTGGTCAACTCGACCCGCACCTCGAAACCCAATGTGACCACCCGGTCGACGGTCGCGGCCACCACGCCGACGGATGCCGCGCTGCCGTCACCGCCGGCGATCGCCATCTGGGGGTTGCGACCCACCCGGATGTCGTGCGGGCGGACGAGGGCGCCGTTGAGCTCCGACACCGCACCGAGAAACGACATCACGAATGGGTTGGCCGGGGAGTCATAAACGTCTCTGGGCGACCCGACCTGCTCGATGCGCCCCTTGTTGAGCACGGCGATCCGATCCGCCACGTCCAGCGCCTCCGTCTGATCATGGGTGACCAGGACGGTGGTGACGTGCACCTCGTCATGCAGGCGCCGCAGCCAGGCGCGAAGATCCTCGCGCACCTTGGCGTCCAGCGCGCCGAACGGCTCGTCGAGCAACAGCACCTGCGGGTCCACCGCCAGGGCCCGGGCCAGCGCCATGCGCTGACGCTGGCCGCCGGACAGCTGATTCGGGTAGCGGCCCTGAAATCCCGTGAGCCCCACCACCTCCAGCAGGTGGTCGACCTTCGCCTTGATGTCGGCTTTCGGCCGTTTGCGGATCTTCAGACCGTACGCGACGTTGTCGCGGACGGTCATGTGCTTGAACGCGGCGTAGTGCTGGAATACGAAGCCGATGCCGCGCCGCTGCGGCGGCACGTTCGTCACGTCGCGATCCCCGATCGTGATCGTCCCGCTGTCCGGCTGGTCGAGGCCCGCGATCGTGCGCAGCAGCGTCGACTTACCCGAGCCGCTAGGACCCAGCAACGCCGTCAGCGAGCCGGTGGGTACGACGAAGTCCACGTGGTCCAGGGCGACGAAGTCGCCATAGCGTTTGTAGGCATCGCGCACCGTGATCGCATGTGAGTCGGGATTGCTGCTCTGAGTCATGTCCGAGTCTCCTTGTCAAACCTCGATTTTCGCGCGCGCTCGGCGAATCTGCAGAACTACCTTGACAATCAGGAATGTGATCGCCACGCCCATCATCAACGTCGACAGGGCGTAGGCGCCGTACTCCGCCCCCCGGTTGTAGCGGTCGTTGACCAGCAGCGTGAGGGTTTGCGACTCCCCCGGGAGATTGGACGACACCATGATCACCCCGCCGAATTCCCCGAGGGTCCGGGCGGTGGTGAGCACGATGCCGTAGATCAGCCCCCATCGAATCGACGGCAACGTGATCCGCCAAAACGTCTGCCTCCAGTGGGAACCGAGGGTGGCGGCCGCCTGCTCCTGCTCGATACCCACCTCTTGGAGTACCGGCTGAACCTCGCGCACCACGAACGGAAGCGTGACGAAGATACTGGCCAGCACGATGCCGGGGGTGCTGAAAATGATCGTGATGCCGAGATCCTTTTCGACGAAGCCCAACAACCCGGCCGAACCCCACAACACGATCAGGGCGACGCCCACGATGATCGGCGAGACCGCGAACGGGAGATCGACGACCGTCTGCAACACGCCCCGGCCGCGAAATCGGCTGCGGGCCAACAAGAGTGCGACCAGCACCCCGAAGATGACATTCAGCGGAACGACGACGGCCACCACGAGCAGCGACAGCTGCAACGCCGAGATCGCCGCCGGCGTGGTTATCCAGTCGTAGAACTGGCCGACGCCGGGTCGAAACGTCCGCCACAGAATGATCGCCACCGGAGCGATCAGCATCACGCCGAGATAGATCAGCACCGCGAACCGCGTCAGGTAACGGCCCCAGCTCACCGGCGTCACGGGGCTTTCTCCTCACGGCGGGCCCTGCGGCCACCGACGATGCGCAACAGGAACAGCACGGCGAACGAAATCGACAGCAACACGATCGATATCGCGGCGGCCCCGGTCCGGTCGTCATTCTCGATCAGGGCGCGGATCCATTGCGAGGACACCTCCGTCTTGCCGGGCACCTGTCCACCGATCGTCACCACCGAGCCGAATTCGCCGATGCAGCGCGAAAACGCCAGGCCCGCACCGGATAGCAGCGCCGGAAGCAGCGACGGCAAGACGATCGACGTGAACACCTTCGGGCCGGTGGCACCCAATGACGCGGCCGCCTCCTCGACTTCGCGGTCGATCTCCAGCAGCACCGGCTGGATGGCGCGC
>NZ_LZJX01000059.1:0-69490 GCF_001667595.1 Mycobacterium sp. E2989
TGGTGCCTGCTCGGTGGCGTCGCGGCACATCTTCCAGACGAGCGAGACGGGGGCCGGCCATGATCTTCATCGGCGTCGGGCATGGGCAGGAACATGTGGTGGGTGAAGCCCGCCTGGTAGGCGCCGGCGCCACCGATGTGCACGCCACCGCGCTCACCACTGGCTACCGGGGTCCCATCCGGCAGGGTGGCGGCCGTGTGGCCGCCGTTCCACCCGATCACGAGGGCGTTGGGGGCGGTTCCGTACTGGAAGCCGCGCGCCAACAAAGCCGCCTCTTCATTTCCGGTGTTGAACCGGTTGCCGAAGACCGGGCGGTCGGATGCTGCATTGGCAACCCAGGAAACGAGCCCCGAGCAATCCGTCCCGGCGGGAGAATCTCCGCCCGGGATATAAGGCGTCCCGGACACCTGATTGATCAATGACATCAATGTTGCAAGTACTACCATGGCCGGGGACGCTAGCAATAGCTGCGAATGTTCGCCAAAAATTGTGGCGTACGTCATTCGCTAATCGGATAATGGCTTACGCCCCACATTAGCGCAAATGCGCCCGCGCCGCAGATCGCTAGCCAGCAAACTTACCGGTCGGGCTCGTAGCCTCGTTCGGACTCGGCCATCTCACGGTCGATACTGGCTTGGTCACGCTTCTCGCGGGCCTCCGACCGCTTCGTCCGGTCGTCCTCGCGCCGCATGCGCTCGCGCTCGCGCTCCGCGGCCGTGCCCTCGCGTTCATCGGCGCGCCGCTCCCGCTCGTCCGCCGCCCGTTCGCGGTCATCGGCTATTCGATCACGATTATCGGCGACCCGATCGCGCCTGCCGGCCAGCCATTCGCGCCTCTTGAGCTCGACCTCACGCTCTTCGACCGCATCCTCGCGCTCATCGAGCGCGGCGGCCCGGCGTTCGAGCTCGTCGGCCTTGTCAGGGTTGTCCCCGGTGACCACGACTTACTCTAACGCCGCCACGCCGGTCGAGCGCAACTGCGCCCGAGCTGAGCCGGCTAGTGTTGTCCGAGCGTGCCGCAATTTGCTTGCGCGCCAGTCAGATTCCGAACTTGGCGCGGGCCTCGTCTGTGACGGGAGTAAACAAGTTGACGAGATTTCCGTCCGGATCCCGCAGCAGCAGTGCCCGATTGCCCCACGGCATGGTGGTCGGCTTGGTCACCACGTCGGCGACGCGCTCGTGCAGCCGCTCGTATTCCGCGTCGACGTCGTCGACCATGAATTCCACGATCACGCTGCGGTTGGCCGCCGGCTCGGCGGATCCGGCCGCGAACAGCCCGACGGTCTTGTCGCTGCCGATCGCGAGCGTGCCCACCGGCGTCGGAATCTCGGCGAAAAGCTCGTTGGCCCATACCGCTGGAACCTGGGTGATCGTCTCGTAAAAATCGACGAGCCGGCCGACGTCGGCGGTGATGATGCGGCTGGAAACGAACTTCACGGTGCCCTCCTGACTGCCGCGACGGTGTGTGCACGGCGACGAGGGCATGTTACGAAGCACCCCCGACAAGGACCGGGGGCTAGACCGGGGTCCAGATCCCGTTGTTCCAGAATCCCCAATTGCCGTTGCCGGTCGGATTCCACATCAGCTTGGCCCCGGGCGCCCACGGGGGTGGGGGTGGCGGCGGCGGCGCCCAGAAGGGCGTCGGCCCCCAGGGTCCCGCACCCGCCGGGAAGCTCTGGCCCGCCGGCCCTTGCCAGTCGTGGCACTGATGCCAGTCCCAGTTGTAGACGGTGCCCCAGCTCGGATCCCATGGATTGCCCGGGCACCAGTGCGAGGTCGGGGCCGCGTGGGCGACGCCGCCCGCCATCCCCAGGCCAGACAGCGCCAACGCGCAGCCCACCACCGTGCCAGTGAACCGCCGGACCCACGGCCGCACTTGTTCCACCATCCCTAAAGCATTTCCCTCAGACCGGAATCCAGGCAAGCCCCAAAGTCTGCATCGATGCCCCGCACGTATTGTCGGGATATGCCGCTGCGGTACGTGGACCCGCATAAGCGACGGGGCGCGTTGTATCGGGCCAGTGTTCGATTCGGACGTTCGCGAGCGGGGCAGTTCATGGCCCGTCACATCGCGCGCCATACCGATCCGTACCTGTTTCGTCTCACCGGGGGGCGGGTCAACATGGGTGCGATCATCAACGCGCCGCTCGTCACCACGGGCGCCAAGTCCGGCCAGAAGCGCGAGGTGCAACTCACCTACTTCCATGACGGGCCCGACGTCATCCTGGTGGCCTCGAACTTCGGCGGCACCAAACACCCGCAGTGGTACCACAACTTGAAGGCGCATCCGGACTGCGAGTTCGGCGGCGAGCCGTTCACCGCCCAGCAGGTCGCCGATCCCGACGAGTACGCCCGACTGTTCGAATTGGCCAACCGGATCTACTCCGGCTACGCCCATTACCGGGACAAGGCGGCGCCCGCGGGCCGCGACATCCCGATCTTTCGCCTGAAACCGCGCTAGCGCCGGGCCGGGCTTCCGGCCCCCCGCAACATGGGGCCCACTCACTGCTTCGCCGCTGATGCCGAAAGCGTTGTGCGCCAGACAGTAATCGAAGAAACCCGACCGTCATCGAGGAAATCCCGCTGGAGCTCGATCACCACGAGCGCCGCTGCGCCCCAGTGCGGCTCGGTGTATTCATCCATGACTTGCCTCCGACACCCCTGGGATCGCCCCCCCGATCATCGACTTCATCGTCGCAGACGAAGACGGCCGTCGACAGCCGACGCTGAAGCGGAATGCGACTAGACGGTGAACCGGAACTCGACCACGCCGCCGTCGGCCAATGCGACTACTGCTGTCCTTCGAGCAGGTGGGCGTACGGGTCCGCTTCGGCCCCAACGGATTCCGGCATCGGATAGTACGTCTTGATGAGCAGGTTGCCGTCGTCGTCCCACGCGAAGGTCTCGATACTGTGTGCAACCCCAACGTTCGGCTCCTTGCCGAAGTGGTTCTCGCACACCCATGCCATCTCGTTCCCATTGACCTGAACCGTGATCATCTTGATCTTGAGGATCGACTGAAACATGTCAAAAGCATCCGACGTGGCGGTTTCGAAGCCGTGTTTCTCCTCGGTGCCGACCGGGTCGAACATGCGAACCTCGCCGGGACAGATGGTGCGCCACGACGCCACCCACTCGTCCTTCTTGCCCGCATTCCACAGCTCGGCGTGCTTGGCAGCGTGCGCCAAGCGAGCCTCCCGACTAGGGACCTTGCTCATCTCTACCCATCTCCGTTTCCGGCAACATGATGGCCACGATAGCTGGACACCTGTCCAGTTTGGAAGCCCTGCTTCGCCGGTTGACTACACGTTGAAGCGGAACTCCACCGCGTGCCGTCACCGAGCAACGTCTCGGCGAGACAGGAATCGCAGGTGAACGGTGCCGTCGTCGAATACGCTGTGCGAGGCGAGACTCAGATCCTGGCGCACGCCGTCGGGTAGGGCACGTAGGCCTGCGCCCACCATCTTCGGCACCACGAAGAACTGGAACTCGTCGATCAGGCCAGCTCGGATCGCGGCGGCCGCGGTGGTGGGTCCGAAGATCTCGACTATGCCCTCGGCCTGCGCGACGATCCGCTTCAATTCGGCCAAGCGCAGTTCGGGTACCAGACGAACGCGGTCCGAGTCGATCTCCTCGCGCGTCAGCGTCGACGAAACCACCACTTTGTGGATGCACCGCCAGCGCTGGGCGAACTCCCGCTCCGCCGCGCCCCACTCTTCGTCCTCCGGGTCGGTCTCCCAGTACTGCATCAGCGCGAAAGTCTTCCGCCCCAACACTTCGGTCGACACCTCAGCCATGCGGTCGATATGGGCGGCGAACACCGGATCACTCGGGGCCGACCACTGGAAGTCGCCGCTGCCGTCGGCAGCGTAGCCGTCGAGAGACACCGTCGCGGTGTAACAGAGGGTTCCCACGGTATTAAAGACCTGCGCGATGAGCAGAAGTCATCGAGCCCTAGACATTGAAGCGGAACTCGACGACGTCGCCGTCGGCCATGACGTAGTCCTTGCCCTCCATCCGGACCTTGCCGGCCGCCTTGGCCGCCGCCATGGAGCCCGCGGCGATCAGGTCGTCGTAGGACACGATCTCGGCCTTGATGAAGCCCTTCTCGAAGTCGGTGTGAATCACCCCGGCGGCCTTGGGTGCGGTATCGCCCTGGTGAATCACCCAGGCGCGCGCCTCTTTTGGGCCCGCCGTCAAAAACGTCTGCAGCTTCAGGGTGTGAAAACCCGCGCGCGCCAGCGCATCCAGGCCGCGTTCGGTCTGCCCGATCGACTCGAGCAGTTCGGCCGCCGACTCGTCGTCGAGCTCGTTCAGCTCCGCCTCGATGGCCGCGTCGAGGAACACCGCGTCGGCCGGCGCCACCAGCTCACGCAGCTCGGCGATGCGCGCCGCGTCGGTCAGCACCGCCTCGTCGGCGTTGAAGACGTACAGAAAAGGCTTGGTGGTCAACAGGTTCAGCTCACGCAGCACGGAGGCGTCCACCCCGGCGCCGAACAGCGTCTTGCCGCCGTTCAAGGTTTCCTGGGCGGCGGCCGCCGCGTCGTACACCGGCCTGCGCTCCTTGTTGGTGCGAGCCTCCTTCTCCAGCCGCGGCAGCGCGCGCTCCAGGGTCTGCAGGTCGGCCAGGATCAGCTCGGTCTCCACGACCTCGATATCGGAGCGGGGATCCACCTCACCGGCCACATGCGTCACGTCGTCGTCGGAGAACACCCGGACCACCTGGCAGATGGCGTCGCATTCGCGGATGTGGGCCAGGAACTTGTTGCCGAGGCCGGCCCCCTCGGACGCGCCCTTGACCAGGCCGGCGATGTCCACGAACGTCACCGGCGCCGGGACGGTGCGCTGCGACGCGAACAGCTCGGCGAGCTTGTCCAGGCGCGGATCGGGCAGCGGAACGACGCCCTCGTTCGGCTCGATCGTCGCGAACGGGTAGTTGGCCGCCAGCACGTCGTTGCGGGTCAGGGCGTTGAACAGCGTCGACTTACCCACGTTGGGCAGACCCACGATTCCCAGGCTCAGGCTCACAGGGACTCAAGTCTAGGGGTCGGCGGGGGCGCCGCCCCTCCGGCTCCGGGGCATGGCACGCCCGGCATCCCGACGAGGCATTTACGGGCCTTTCGGCCCATTGCCGGTACGGTCTACATGTGTCAGGACAGCGGGCAACGTCGAAGGTGGACGCCTCCCACCGCTCGATTCACCCAGATATCCCAGGTGTGCCGTGGTACGCCGCCCTGCTCCTCGCCGTTACCGCCACCGCCATCGGGTACGGGATTGACGCCGGCCACAAGGAGCTGACCCACGTCTTCGCGGGCTTCTATATAGCCGGCTGCGTGGCGGCGGTGCTCGCGGTGCGCCAGGACGGGTTGTTCACCGCGATCATCCAACCCCCGCTGATCCTGTTCGGCGCGGTGCCCGGCGCCTACTGGTTGTTCCACGACGGCAAGGTCGGCCATGTCAAGGACCTGCTGATCAACTGCGGCTATCCCCTCATCGAGCGCTTCCCGCTGATGCTGGGCACGGCCGGCGTGGTGCTGCTGATAGGGCTGGTCCGGTGGTACTTCGGCATGTCGCAACGGACGACCGCGACGACGAACACCCCCGACGACGCGGAGCCCGCCAAACGCAAGGCCACACTCGGCGGCATCGTCGCCAGGCTGCGGGCGATGCTGCACCCCGACGAAGACGACGTCGACGCCGACGCCCCCGCGAAGGAGCGTCGCGGCCGCGGTGGCAAGTCCTCCTCGCGGACCCGCCGGACGGCCAACGGCGATCGAACCGCGGCCCGCTCCGCGCGGACCCATTCCCGGCGCACCCGGGAGCCGCTGGACGACACGGGTGAGCCGGGCGAGCGCCGCTCGAAGCGCAGAAGCTCGGCGACCGCCCGGGACTACGACGCCGCCGAGCCGCCCCGCCGGTCGCGGCGCCGACCCCGGCCGGAGGGCGACCCGGACCCGCGCGGCCAATCTCCCCGGGAGGGCCGCCGCGAGCCGCGCACCCGCCGCAGCCCCTACGAGCGGCCCTACAACGACCAGCCCAGGCCGCGGGGCAGCCGTTTCGACGGCGGGGACTTCTACGGCGACTCCTACGACCCGCCGCCCAGCCGTTACGACAGTTACGACCGCTACGAGCCGAGGCGCCGGCGGCCCGCCCCAACCGGCAACAACGGCACCCATCACCCGATCTCTCAGGTCCGCTACCGGGATGCCGGCGCGTCCGACGAGCAGCGCGACCGCTCCCGGACGTATGGCCGGCCGCAGCGGCCCCCGACCGAATGGGAATACGACGGCTGAGCGCCGTGAGGTCAGATAAGTGACCGGATCTCGCGCGGCAGCGCGAACACCAGGGTTTCCTGCGCCGTGGTGACCGGCTGCACCACGTCGTAGCCGCAGTCGGCCAGCCGCTCGAGCACACCGCGCACCAACACCTCGGGCACGGATGCGCCGGAGGTCACGCCCACGGTGGTCACACCCTCCAACCAGGCGGGGTCGATGTCGTCGGCCCAGTCGACCAGGTGGGCGGCCGCGGCGCCGCCGCCCAGCGCCACCTCGACCAGCCGCACCGAGTTCGACGAATTCCGGGACCCGACGACGATCACCAGCTGGCATTCGGGCGCCATGGCCTTGACGGCAACCTGGCGGTTCTGGGTCGCGTAACAAATGTCGTCGCTGGGTGGGTCCTGCAGCTTCGGGAACCGTTGCCGCAGCCGCTCGACGATTTCCATGGTCTCGTCGACCGACAGCGTGGTCTGCGACAACCAGACCACCTTGTTCTCGTCTCGGACCGTCACATTGTCGACGGCCGCGACCCCGTCGACCAGCTGCACGTGGTCGGGCGCCTCGCCGGAGGTCCCGATGACTTCCTCGTGCCCCTCGTGGCCGATCAGCAGGATGTCGTAGTCGTTGCGCGCGAACCGCCTGGCCTCGTTGTGCACCTTGGTCACCAGCGGGCAGGTGGCGTCGATGGTGTGCAGGTTGCGTTCGGCGGCCGCGGCGTACACCGTCGGCGCGACCCCGTGTGCGGAGAACACCACGATGGAGCCCTCGGGCACCTCGTCGGTCTCCTCGACAAACACGGCACCGGCCTTTTCCAGCGTGTTCACCACGTGCCGGTTGTGCACGATCTCGTGACGCACGTACACCGGCGGGCCGTGCTTTTCCAGCGCGCGTTCGACCGTCTCGACGGCCCTATCCACGCCCGCGCAGTAACCACGCGGCTCGGCCAGAAGCACTCGCTTGCGGGCTGGATCGCTGGCTACCGAGCTGGACGCGCCGGGAATTCCCATGTCGACAGTCGGCGGCATGACACCAGGGTACGTTCTGCCGCCGCGGGCTTGCCAACTCGCGCGGGCGGGCTTGGAGTTAGCCGTCGCGTAGGGCAATCTTGGACCCATGGCCACTGCACCGTATGGAGTTCGACTATTGGTCGGCGCGGCGACAGTCGCCGTCGAGGAGACCATGAAGCTGCCGAAAACCATCCTGATGTACCCCATGACCTTAGCCAGTCAGGCGGCCCACCTTGTGATGCGATTTCAGCAGAATCTCGCCGAGTTGGCGATCAAGGGCGACAGCACCCTGGAGAACATCTTCCCGCCCAAGGACGAGCAGCCGGAATGGGCGACGTTCGACGAGGACCTGCCCGACGCCGTCGACGCGCCCGGCCCCGCCGAGAACGGCAACGGCGACGGCGACCGCCGCACCGAGGGGCGGTTCGCGTTGTACACGCTCGCCGACGCCGCCTCCGACGCCGCCCCGTTGAAGCAGGGCAGGAAGTCCTCGGACGCGCCGTCGGTTCCGCAACCGTCGGTGGTGGCCGAGCTGGACTACGCGACGCTGACGCTGGCGCAGCTGCGGGCCCGCCTGCAATCGCTGAGCGTCGACGAACTCGAAGCCCTGCTGGCCTACGAGCAGGCCACCAAGGCGCGCGCGCCGTTCCAGACGCTGCTCGCCAACAGGATCACCCGCGCGAACGCGAAGTGACCCCGGCCGCACAATCCGAACCCAACTCCGCCGAGAACCCATTTCCGGTGCGCGCGGTGGCAATTCGAGTCGCGGGCTGGATCGACAAACTCGGCACGGTATGGGTGGAGGGCCAGCTGGCCCAGATCAGCGCGCGCCCCGACTCCAAGACGGTGTTCATGGTGCTGCGCGACCCGGCCGCCGACATGTCGCTGACCGTGACGTGCTCGCGTGACCTGGTGGCCAACGCGCCGGTGAAGCTGGCCGAGGGCACGCAGGTGGTGGTCTGCGGCAAGCCGTCGTTCTACACCGGTCGCGGCACGTTCTCGTTGCGCCTGTCCGAGATTCGCGCCGTCGGCGTGGGCGAGCTGCTGGCACGGATCGATCGGCTACGCCGGCTGTTGGACGCCGAAGGGCTCTTCGATCCGCGGCTCAAGCGGCCAATCCCATTCCTGCCCAACATGATCGGCCTCATCACGGGCCGGGCCAGCGCGGCCGAACGCGACGTGACGACGGTGGCCACCGGGCGCTGGCCCGGCGTAAGGTTCGCCGTGCGCAACACCGCGGTCCAGGGGCCCAACGCGGTGGCGCAGATCGTCGAGGCGCTGTACGAACTGGACCGCCACGGCGAGGTCGACGTCATCGTGGTGGCCCGCGGCGGCGGCAGCGTCGAGGACCTGTTGCCGTTTTCCGACGAGACGCTGTGCCGCGCGATCGCGGCCTGCCGCACGCCGGTGGTCAGCGCGGTCGGTCACGAACCCGACAACCCGCTGTGCGACCTGGTGGCCGACCTGCGCGCCGCCACCCCCACCGACGCCGCCAAGAAGGTGGTGCCCGACACCGCCGCCGAGCAGCGCCTCGTCGCTGACCTGCGCCGGCGCAGCGCGCAGGCGCTGCGCAGCTGGGTGTCTCGCGAACAACGCGCGCTGGCGCAGGTCCGCAGCCGACCGGTGCTCGCCGAGCCGCTGGCGGCCCTGACGGCGCGCGCGGACGAGATTCACCGCGCGCGGTCGGCGATTCGCCGCGACGTCACCCGCCTGACCGCCGCCGAGACCGAGCGCGTCGGCCACCTGAGCGCGCGGCTGGCGACGCTGGGCCCGGCGGCCACACTGGCCCGCGGCTACGCGGTGGTCCAGGCGGTGCCCGACACCGGGGCGCCGGCGGTGCTGCGGTCGGTGAGCGACGCGCCCGCCGGCCGCCGGTTGCGGGTGCGGGTTGCCGACGGCGCGATCGCCGCGGTGAGCGAGGGACGGACCGATGGCGCCTAGCGAAGAGGACAAGTCGATTACGCCCATTAGTGAACTCGGTTATGAGGCGTGCCGCGACGAGCTGATCGAAGTGGTGCGCCTGCTGGAACAGGGTGGGCTCGACCTCGATGAGTCGCTGGAGCTCTGGGAAAGGGGCGAACAGCTGGCAAAAAGGTGTGAGGAGCATTTAGCTGGAGCCCGCAAGCGCATCGAGGACGCGCTGGCGGCCGGCCAGGCCGACGAGCCCTGATTTCGGCCACCTCGCACAAGCGCATGGGTGACTTTCTTTCGAATTGGAACACGTTTCAGTTAGGATTCGGCGCATGGCTGATGCATCACTGACCACCGAACTCGGCCGCGTCCTGGTCACCGGCGGCTCCGGGTTCGTCGGCGCCAACCTCGTCAGCACCCTGCTGGACCGCGGCCACCAGGTGCGTTCGTTCGACCGCGCGCCCTCCCCGCTGGCCGAGCACCCGCAACTCGAAGTGCTCGAGGGGGATATCACCGACACGGACGTCTGTGCCCGGGCGGTCGAGGGCATCGACACCGTCTTTCACACCGCGGCGATCATCGAGCTGATGGGCGGCGCATCGGTGACCGAGGCATACCGGCAACGCAGCTTCGGCGTCAACGTCGGCGGAACCGAGAACCTGGTGCACGCCGGGCAGGCGGCCGGGGTGAAGCGCTTCGTCTACACGTCGTCCAACAGCGTGGTGATGGGCGGCCAGAACATCCCCGGCGGGGACGAGACGCTGCCCTACACCACCCGGTTCAACGACCTCTACACCGAAACGAAGGTCGTCGCCGAGCGATTCGTCTTGTCGCAGAACGGTGTTGGCGGCATGCTCACCTGCGCGATCCGGCCCAGCGGCATCTGGGGCCGCGGCGATCAGACGATGTTCCGCAAGCTGTTCGAAAGCGTGATCGCCGGGCACGTCAAGGTGCTGATCGGCCGGAAGTCGGCGAAGCTGGACAACTCGTACGTGCACAACCTGATTCACGGTTTCATCCTCGCCGCTCAGCACCTGGTCCCGGGCGGCACCGCGCCCGGCCAGGCCTATTTCATCAACGACGACGACCCGATCAACATGTTCGAGTTCGCCCGGCCCGTGGTCGAGGCCTGCGGCGTGAACTGGCCCCGGGTGCGAATCAACGGCCCGATGGTCCGCGCGGCGATGACCGGTTGGCAGCGGCTGCATTTCCGCTTCGGCATCCCCGCGCCCCTGCTTGAGCCGCTCGCCGTCGAGCGGCTCTATCTGGACAACTACTTCTCGATCGCCAAGGCGCGCCGCGACCTCGGATACGAGCCCCCGTACACCACCGAACGTGCCATGTCGGAATGCCTGCCGTATTACGTCGACATGTTCCAGCGGATGAAGAGCCAGGCGCAGGCGGGCTCTCCCGCGCCGGCCGGCGGGGGGAAGTAAACCCGCGCGCGGGTCGCTGACGAAAACACGGGGCCGGGGCTAAGGTTCCCTCAGCAGCGACGACGCGGAGGGCGGTCCGGTGGACACCGAATTCACGCTCAACCAGAAGCGCGCCCTCGCGGTGCTGACCGCGATCGCTTTGCTCTTCGGCGCGTACTTCTTGCGCGACTACTTCGTGCTGATTGTCGTGGCCGCGGTCGGCGCCTACCTGTTCACGCCGCTGTTCAACTGGTTCGGTCGGCGCATGGGCACGCCCCTGGCGGCGACCTGCACCCTGTTGTGCGCGCTCGCGGCCGTCATCGTGCCGGTCACGCTCCTGGTGGTGCTGGCGATCGTCCAGATTGCCCGCATGATCGACAGCATCACCGAGTGGGTGAAGACGACGGACCTGAGCGGGCTCGGCGACCGCACCCTGCACGCGGTGAACGAGCTGCTGTCCCGACTTCCCTTCGCGCACATGACCGTAACCTCGGAGTCGCTGCGCAAGGCGATGGTCACGGTGGGTCGCAATGTCGGTCAATGGGCCCTGCATTTCTTGCAGGGCGCACTCGGCGGCGTCGCGGGCGCCGTGACGTCGGCCATCATCTTCCTGTACGTGTTCGTCGCGCTGCTGGTGCACCGCGAGCGGATCCGAAAGCTGGTCGCCGACCTCAACCCGCTCGGCGACGAGGTCACGGACCTCTACCTGCGCAAGGCCGGAGCGATGGTGCGCGGCACCGTCAGCGGCCAATTCGTGATAGCGCTGTGTCAGGGTGTCGCGGGCGCCGCGTCCATCTATGTCGCGGGCTTTCACCACGGCTTCTTCATTTTCGCCGTGCTGCTGACGGCGTTGTCGATCATTCCGCTGGGCGGTGGGATCGTGACCATCCCCTTCGGCATCGGAATGATCCTCTACGGCAACATCGTCGGTGGCGCGTTCGTCGTCCTCTGGCACCTCGTCGTGGTGACCAACATCGACAACTTCCTGCGCCCCATCCTGGTTCCGCGCGACGCCCGGCTGAACCCGGCGCTGATGCTGCTGTCGGTGTTCTCGGGCATCGCCATGTTCGGGCCCTGGGGCATCGTCATCGGGCCGGTGTTGATGATCCTGATCGTGACCACCGTCGAGGTGTATCTGGTCGTGTTCAGAGGAGCCGAATTCGACGCCCAGGACGAGCAGCCCGTGCGCCGCAATTGGCTTCGCCGGCGGGCGAATTCGGGCGCCGCGCCGTCAGTCGCCGAGTAGGGCCCGCGCTAGCGGAAGCCCACCATCTCGCTACCCCAGGCCGCGCGGATGTTCGCATCGACGTCGCTCGCGACGGTGTCGCGCTTGTCGATGATCAGGCACGCGCGATCCGCCTCCCGGTAGGGACGCCAGTCCGGTTCGCCGTCCGGGCCCGCGGGCTTTGACCGCGCGGCGAAGTTGATCCACCGCGTCCGCATCCTCTTGGAGACCGCCGTGGCGGTCTTGGCGCCGCCCAGCTTCAACGTCGGATCCTTCGGCATACCGAGATTGCCCCAGACGTAAGGCAATTCGGTGGCGTGCGCGGCATTGACCAGCAGCAGCTTCAGCAGCGGGGTCGCATAATCGAACCGGTACAGGTACACCGGCGCCACCCGGGCGTGGCCCTCGGCCAGCCAGACCGAAGGCATCCGGAATCCGACATCGGTTGCGATGCTCAGGCTTCTAGCCCTGCGCCGCAACCCCGAATACGTCGATCCGATCTGTTCGTCGGTGGGCAATTGCAGGTCCGGTTGTTCGGCGGCGATCTGATCGAACATCGACGTGATCGCGCGGGGCGTGATCGGCATCAGCCGCGAACGCATCAACCGGAAGAGCGCCGCCTCGTGCTTGTTGGTCCCGATGATCAACGGGACCGGCAGCGAACGGCCCTCCTGCACGCGCTTGACCGGGTAGTCGTCCAGCAGCTCGCCGTCGATGATCGGGACGAACGCGAGCAGCCCTGGATTACGCACGGGCACTTCGTCGAAGACCTCTTGAGACGCGGCGAGCAGCACCGCGGTCGGTACGTCGGGCAGTCGGTCCGCGTCGACGTCAAGCCTGTCGAGGACGGTTTCGGCGACGCGCTCAGCCCTGCGCCGATCGTATACCGATGTGGCCGGCGAACTTTGGGCGATCGCGCGGGCGAAGAGTCCGTCAGCGGACGGGCTGGCAAGCAGGGTCGTCACAATCCCAGCACCCGCCGATTCGCCGAACAGCGTCACGTTGCGGGGATCGCCGCCGAATGCCGCGATGTTGTCGCGCACCCAGCTCAGTGCCGCCAGCACATCGCGCAACCCGACATTGGAGTCGAACCGCCGCCGCGACGTCGAAAACGACGACAGGTCCATGAAACCGAGCGCTCCCACCCGATAATTCACCGTGACCACGATGACCTCGCCGGTGCCGACCAGCCGCCGCCCGTCGTACAGCGCCTGGCTGCCGGATCCCAGGACGTAGGCGCCGCCGTGCAGCCATACCATCACGGGTTTGCCATCACCGGCATGCGTGCCGGACGGCGCCCAGACGTTCAGCCGCAGGCAGTCTTCGCCCTGCGGCGCGCCCAGGTCGAGCGGCATGTTGGGGAAGACCGGCTGCGGGCAGGCCGGACCGTAGCGGGTGGCGTCGGCGACCTTGGTCCACCGCTCGGGCGGCTGCGGCGCCCGGAAACGCAGGTCGCCGACGGGCGCGGCGGCGTACCGAATGCCCTTCCACGCGCTGACGCGCCCGTCGTCCGTGCCGCGGACGGGGCCGAACGTGGTCTCGACCACCCGGTCGTTGATCGTCGTCGTCATGCCCGGTCAACCAAGACGCTGGGTGAGGAACTCGACTACTCGCTTGCGGGCCTCGTAAGCCGGCTGGCCGTCGACTTCGCGGACCTCGTCGGTCAGCACCGAATGCGCCGTCTTGCCGAAGCCGTATTCGTTGCCGGGCCGCGAATCGATTTCGATCACCTCGAAAGCGTCGCCCAGCCGCTCCTTGAGCGCTGCGAATCGTTCGGCCGGCACGGCCGGGTCCTCGCTGAACCGCAGGCCCATCGCGCACAGGCCGTCGTTCGCGGCGCGCGCGGCCACCGCGTTCAGCTCGGACTCGCTGACCCCCGGGTCGCGGCGCCGGGCACGGCCCAGCGGCAGCGGCACCGACGGCTGCGACAGCACCGGGGCCAGCACGCTGTCGTCGACCGCGGCGGCCAACGCGAAACCGCCCGTGAAGCATTGGCCGATCACGCCCACGCCCTTGCCCGGCGTCGACGCGTTGAGGTCGCGTGCCAGCGCGCGCAGGAACAACGACACCGGCCGCTGTTTATTGGTCGCAAACGCCGCGAATTCCCTTGCCACGCAAGCCCGGCCGATGGTGGCGGCGATGTAGCCGACCGTCTTCGGCTTGCCCGGCTCACCGAACAGCGACGGCATGGCGACGGTGAAGCCGTTGTCCACCAGGTGATTGCCCAGGGCCAGCACACCGGGATGGATCCCGGGTATCTCGGGAATCAGCACCACCCCGGGGCCGCTGCCCTTGCGGTAGACGTCATGGGTGTAGCCGCCACCGGTGAACGGCGCGGCCGACCATCCGGACAGATCCGCCTGGGGTGCAGTCACGCTCGGCCTTCCTTCAGCGCGCGGGTAACGGCGGCTGCGATTGCGTCGCCGAAGCCAGCGTACGGAATTGGTCGGTGGTTCCGGCGCCGGTTATGGCGATTTGGGTGGCCCCGGATCCGCCGGAAAGCCGGGTGGTCCACACCGGCTCGGCGTCCGCCCCGCTTTGGCCGGTGCCGTTGTAGACGACCCAGCTGGTCCCGGCGACGTCGACCGTCCCGGCGGGATACGCCGACGAGTGGATCGAGCCCACCAGCTTGTCCTCGTCGGCGTTGCTCTGCGTCAGGCTCAGATACATGCCGGTCGGGCTGAGGTAGCCGACGACCGAGGTGGCCGCGTTCAGCCGTTGACCGGTCGCCGGGTCGACGCGGCCGCCCTGAATGCCGCCGCGGCTGCCGGAGTTGGCCTGCCAGCCGGCGGGCAGCTTGGGCAGCCGGATGGGGAAGCCGAGCGTCGTGGCATCGGCCCGCAGGGCCGCCGCCGCGTCGTAGGACGGGACGGCGCCCTGGTGGCTGCCGGGCTGGAACGAGCACATGCCCACCAGGCCGGCCAGCAGGATGCAGCCCAGCACCAGCGGCATCAGCGACCAGAACATGTCGCGGCCGTCCTGCAGCAACCGCGGTTTGGCCGGCCTCGAGACGGGTCCCCGGGCCGGCCCGGCCGCCGGCGCCGGCTCCCCGGCTACCTCGGCATTCGGCGACGGCTCTTCGGTCATCCCCCGAGTATCCCAGTTCCAGCGGACCGATCCCCTTCTGGGACAATCACCAACCATGACAGTTGAGGGCAACCGCCCACCTGGACGGCCCCGGGGTGAGGCCCCGGATCGCAACCTGGCGCTGGAACTGGTCCGGGTGACCGAGGCCGGTGCCATGGCCGCCGGCCGCTGGGTGGGGCGCGGCGACAAGGAGGGCGGCGACGGCGCGGCCGTCGACGCCATGCGTGAGCTGGTCAACACCGTGTCGATGCGCGGCGTGGTGGTCATCGGCGAGGGCGAGAAGGACCACGCGCCCATGCTCTACAACGGCGAGGAAGTCGGCAACGGCGACGGCCCGGAATGCGACTTCGCCGTCGACCCGATCGACGGCACCACGCTGATGAGCAAGGGCATGCCGAACGCGATCTCGGTGTTGGCGGTGGCCGACCGGGGCGCGATGTTCGACCCGTCGGCGGTGTTCTACATGAACAAGATCGCCGTCGGCCCCGAGGCCGCCGACGTGCTCGACATCACCGCGCCCATCGCCGAGAACATCAAGGCCGTCGCCAAGGTGAAGGCGCTGTCGGTGCGCGACATGACCGTGTGCATCCTGGACCGGCCTCGGCACGCGCAGCTGATCGAGGACGTCCGGGCGACCGGGGCCCGGATCCGGTTGATCACCGACGGCGACGTCGCCGGCGCCATCTCGGCGTGCCGCTACCTGTCCGGCACCGACATGCTGGCCGGCATCGGCGGCACGCCCGAGGGAATCATCGCCGCCGCCGCGATCCGGTGCATGGGTGGGGCCATCCAGGCCCAGCTGGCGCCGAAGGACGACGAGGAACGCCAGAAGGCGATCGACGCCGGCCACGACGTCGACCGGGTGCTGACCACCGAAGACTTGGTGTCGGGCGAGAACGTCTTCTTCTGCGCCACCGGGGTGACCAACGGCGACCTGCTCAAGGGCGTGCAGTACTACCCCGGCGGCTGCACCACCCAGTCGATCGTCATGCGGTCGAAGTCGGGCACCGTGCGCATGATCGAGGCCTACCACCGGCTCTCGAAGCTCAACGAGTACTCCGCCATCGACTTCACCGGCGACAGCACCGCCGCCTATCCCCTGCCCTAAACCCGGAACCACGCTTTAAAGACAAGGACTGCTATCTATGGCCTCTGATGCCAACGACACCGAATACCGCATCGAACACGACACCATGGGCGAGGTCCGGGTACCCGCAAAAGCGTTGTGGCGCGCGCAAACCCAGCGCGCGGTGGAGAACTTCCCCATCTCGGGACGGGGCCTGGAGCGCACCCAGATCCGCGCGCTGGGCCTGCTGAAGGGCGCTTGCGCGCAAGTCAACAAGGACCTCGGGCTGCTGGCCCCGGAGAAGGCCGACGCGATCATCGCCGCGGCGGCCGAGATCGCCGACGGCCAACACGACGACCAATTTCCCATCGACGTCTTCCAGACCGGATCGGGCACCAGCTCGAACATGAACACCAACGAGGTGATCGCGAGCATCGCGGCCACGGCGACCCCTCCTGTTCAAGTGCACCCGAACGACGACGTCAACATGTCGCAGTCGTCCAATGACACGTTCCCGACCGCGACCCACATCGCGGCCACCGAGGCCGCGGTGCGGCACCTGATCCCGGCGCTGGAGGTGCTGCACGAAGCGCTGGAGAGCAAGGCCCGCGAGTGGCACACGGTGGTCAAGTCGGGCCGCACGCACCTGATGGACGCCGTTCCGGTGACGCTCGGCCAGGAATTCAGCGGTTATGCCCGGCAGATCGAGGCGGGCATCGAGCGGGTGCGCGCCACGTTGCCCCGGCTGGGCGAGCTGGCGATCGGCGGGACCGCGGTGGGCACCGGCCTCAACGCCCCGGACGGCTTCGGCGCCAAGGTGGTCGAGACGTTGATCGCCTCCACCGGCCTGAACGAATTGCGCACGGCCGCCAACTCTTTCGAGGCCCAGGCGACCCGCGACGGCCTGGTCGAGGCGTCCGGCGCGCTGCGCACCATCGCGGTGTCGCTGACCAAGATCGCCAACGACGTCCGCTGGATGGGGTCGGGCCCGCTCACCGGCCTGGCCGAGATCCAGCTGCCGGACCTGCAACCGGGCAGCTCGATCATGCCGGGCAAGGTGAACCCCGTTCTCCCCGAGGCGGTTACGCAGGTGGCCGCTCAGGTGATCGGCAACGACGCCGCCGTCGCCGTCGGCGGCTTGAGTGGCGCGTTCGAGCTGAACGTCTACATCCCGATGATGGCTCGCAACATCCTCGAGTCGTTCAAGCTGCTGACCAACGTGTCGCGGCTGTTCGCGGAGCGCTGCATCGTCGGGCTCAAGGCCAACGTCGAGCACCTGCGGGAGCTGGCCGAGTCGTCGCCGTCGATCGTGACGCCGTTGAACTCGGCGATCGGCTACGAGGAGGCCGCCGCGGTGGCCAAGCAAGCCCTCAAGGAGCGCAAGACCATTCGCCAGACCGTGATCGATCGCGGCCTGATCGGCGAAAAGCTCTCGGAAGAGGAACTCGACCGCAGGCTGGACGTCTTGGCGATGGCCAAGGTCAAGCCGGCGAAGTAGGCGAGGTGGTTCAGCGATGACGACCCCTCCGGGCGGCCCCTACGGCCAGGAGCCCTACGGAAACCCCTATGGGCAACAGCCCTATTGGGGCGGCCCGCCGCAGGGCGGCCAATACCCGGGCGGCCAATACCCGCCCCCGCCGACCGGTCCGTACTATCCGCCGTATCCGCAACCGGGACAGCAGTTCCCGCCCGGATATCCGCCCGGGCCGCCACCGCGCGGGCCCGGGTCGAAGCTGCCCTGGTTGATCATCGCGGGGCTCGTCTTGCTGGCCGTCATCGCGCTGGTGGCCACGCTGATCGTGATGCGCGGTGGTAACCACGGCAAGCCGTCGACCGCCGCACCCTCGTCGTCGAGCACCACCACCAGCAGCCAACCGAGGGGCCAGCAGACCGCCAGCGATTGCACCCCGAACGTGTCCGGCGGTGAGATCCCCCGGACCGACTCGATCGCCGCGGGCAAGCTGTCGTTCCCGGCCTCGGCGGTTCCGCCCAACTGGCAGCTGTTCTCCGACGACCAGAACCCGAACCTGATCGGTGCGGTCGGCGTCGCCCAGGAGGTCCCGGGGGCCAGTCAGTGGATGATGACGGCCGAGGTCGGTGTCACGAACTTCGTCGCCAGCATGGATGTTTCAGCGCAGGCGTCGAAGTTGTTGCAGTGCATTGCCAACGGGCCCGGCTATGCGAACGCGACGCCCACGCTGGGCCGGGCGAAGACGTCGTCGATCACCGTTGACGGCACCAAGGCCGCCCGCGTCGACGGCGACATCACGATCGCCGACACGTCCCGCGGCGTCAAGGGCGACTCGGTCACCGTCATCGCCGTCGACACCAAGCCGGTCACCGTCTTCATCGGCAGCACCCCGATCGGGGACGCCCCGTCGGCGGACATCATCGGCCGGATCATCGCCGCGCTGAAGGTCGGCAAGTCCTGACGCGGCCTACGCCGGCGCCGAGACGTGGGTGGCTTCGGAGCGCCCCCGCAACACGGTGGAATAGCACTCCGCCCAATGCGTTCCCTCGGATTCGTCGGCCCGCTCGATGGCGGCCGCCGAGCACAGGATGCGCCGGTCGGCGGTCTTGGCCAGGTCGGCCAGCCGCGCGGCCTCGTTGACCGCGTCGCCGATCACCGTGTACTCGTAACGGTTTTCGGCGCCGATGTTGCCGGCGAACACCCGGCCCGCCGATACGCCGATGCCGAAGTCGACCGGCAGCCGGCGCAGTTGGGTGCCCAGGGCGCGCGCGGTCGCCAGCGCCGCCGACGCCGGCTCGCCGGTTTGCAACGGCGCCCCGAAGACGGCCAGCGCCGCATCGCCGGCGAATTTGTTGATCAGCCCGTGGTGTTCGTCGACGGCGTTGACGACGAGGCGAAAGAAATCGTTGAGCACTTCGGCAACCTCTTGCGGCGGACGGCTTTCCGCCAGCTGCGTGGAGCCCACCAGGTCGATGTAGAGGATCGCCGCCTCGACGACGTCTCCCGACAGCGACGCGCCCTCCTCGATGGCACGGTGGGCGACGTCGGTTCCGACGTGGCGCCCGAAGAGGTCGCGCACCCGGTCCCGCTCGGCCAGCCCGGCTACCATGCGGTTGAAACCCGTTTGCAGCCGCCCGATTTGAGAGCGCTCGTAGGCCCCGACGTAGGTCCCCATGCGGCCGTGTTCGACCTCCGCCATCGCGTCGACGATCTCGCCGAGCGGATCGGAGATGGATCGCGAGGTCAAGATCATGGTCGGCATTCCGAGCACCAGCGCCGCCAGCGACACCACCAGGATCGGCACATCGAGCGACGTGGACCTCTCGATCAGCCAGCCGTACGAGCGCAGGACGACCAGCGTCGCGATCACGCCAATGGGGAAGGCGCTGCACATGAACCAGAGCAGGACCAGCCGCGCGTACACGCCGGGCACGGCCAGCCGCGGCTCGCAGCCCAGCGTGGCGGCGCGCATGACGGGACGCAGGACGCGCTGCGCCAGCAGCATCGCCGTGCCGGCCGAGGCCGGCCCGCCGAGGACCACGCCGAGGGCGACGGGCAGCAGCAGCTGCGCCCCGCCGCGCATGTTGAGCAGCATGAACACGGTTCCGCTGATGGCCCAGGCGCCGAACAGGATCACCGATTGCCGGCCGGGCAGCTTCACCGCGGCCTCGCGCTGCGCCTGGTCGGGTTCGGCGCCTGCGGCGTACCAACGCAGCGTCGGGGCTGCGCTCGCGATCCCGGCACTGGCGACGCCGATGATGCTCAGTGAGACGAGGATCAACACCGCCGCCGTATTGGTCTTCGCGAAGTCGGCGTTGTCCCCGATGGACGTGTGGCCGCGCAGCGGGATCAAGATTGCGGCCGCCTCGATCACGGCCAGAAAGTAGGACAGCGCGAGATCGGCCCCGTATTGGATCGCCAACCGCCGGAAAGACTTTTGCTGGCCGGGGGCGGGGGTGGGCCGCCGATTCCGAAGCCAGTCGGCCGCCCAGTCCGCAAAGCCTGTGTTAGGCACCGTCGTTCGGCCCGCCCGAGTTCTGGCCCGGGATGTCGGTGATCGGGAAGTTGGGCATCGGCCTGGGTGAGGGGGTGTTGGGCAGCGTCGGGATGTCGCCGGCCGGGATGTCGTGCAATTGATTTGCGGGCGGCCCGTTCTCGCGGCCGCCGTAGCTGCTGCCGGGCGCGCGCGGCCCCAGCAGCTCGCTGACCGTCACCATCCGATAACCGTTGGCCTTGAGCACCGGGAGGAACTGGTAGACCAGATCGACGGTGCTCGAGTAGGTGTCGTGGAACAGCACCACCGAACCGGGCTTGATGTACGTCATCAACATGTACCTTGTTGCCGCCGTGTTCGAGTCGTTGGCCCAGTCGAAAGGGATGACGTCCCACAGTATTTCGGCCAGCCCGAACTTGGCCGCGGTCTGCCGGACCGCATCGGTGGACAGTCCGCCCGCGGGGCGGTACAGCGTCGGCGTCCGCCCGGTGGCCGCGTTGATCGCGTCGTTGGCCTTGGCGAACTCCGGCGCGATGTCCTCCGGCGGGATCGTCGCCATGTTCGGGTGTTCCCAGGTGTGGCTGCCGATCTCCATGCCCGCATCAGCCACCTGCTTGGACCCCGCCGGGTTCGCCGCCACCTTGTTGCCGATCTCAAAGAACGTCGCCTTGGCGTCGTTGTCCTTCAGAATCTGCAGTAACCGGCCGTCGAATGGGCTGGGTCCGTCGTCGAAGGTCAGCGCCACACACTTGACCACCGAGCAGCTGAGATTGTCGGCGCGCGTGACGTGACCCGTCAGGCCGCCGATCACCAGCACCGCGGCCGCCGCGACGACGCCGATGACCGTGCGCCAATAGCGCCAGGCCTGGCTGTCGGGTCTCTTCGGCACCGTCGAAGTTTACCTGCGCGGCGTGCACTCACGGCCTCGCGCGTGCCCTCAGGGCGGGTTCGGCGCGACTTTCGCGCCCTGCCCGCACGCTGAAAGCCGTGGATACCCCGCCGATCCACGCCTGGACGCGCTCACTGCGGCCCGGCGATCTCCTCGAGCATCTCGGTGACCAGCGCGGCGATCGGCGACCGTTCGCTGCGCAGCAGGGTGATGTGGGCGAACAGCGGGTGGCCCTTGAGCTTCTCGATCACCGCGGCCACGCCGTCGTGCCGGCCGACGCGCAGGTTGTCGCGCTGGGCGATGTCGTGCGTCAGCACCACCCGCGACCCGGCGCCCAGCCGCGACAGCACCGTCAGCAGGACGTTGCGTTCCAGGGATTGGGCCTCGTCGACGATGACGAAGGAGTCGTGCAGCGACCGGCCCCGGATGTGGGTCAGCGGCAGCACCTCGAGCATGCCGCGGGAGAGCACCTCCTCGAGCACGGCCGGGCTGGCCAGGCCCTCGAGCGTGTCGAAGACCGCCTGCGCCCAGGGCCCCATCTTCTCGCTCTCGCTGCCGGGCAGGTAACCCAGCTCCTGGCCGCCGACGGCGTAGAGCGGGCGGAAGACCACCACCTTGCGCTGGGTCCGCCGCTCGAGCACGGCCTCCAGGCCTGCGCACAAGGCCAGGGCCGACTTGCCGGTGCCGGCCTTGCCGCCCAGCGACACGATGCCCACCGACTCGTCGAGCAGCAGGTCGAGCGCCACCCGCTGCTCGGCGGACCGGCCCCGCAGGCCGAAGGCCTCGCGGTCACCGCGAACCAGCTGGACGCGCTTGTCGGCGTTCACCCGGCCCAGCGCGTGCGAGCTGCCGCCGAGCAGCCGAATGCCGGTGTGGCAGGGCAGGTCTCGCGCTTCGGCCAGGTCGATCTCGCCCTCGGCGAACAGCGCGTCGATGTCCTCGGTGGCGGTCTCGATCTCGCGCATCCCCGACCACCCGGAAGCCACCACGTCCTGCGCGTGGTACTCGTCGGCCGCCAGGCCGACCGCGGCGGCCTTGACGCGAAGCGGAATGTCCTTGCTGACCAACGTGACTCGCTTGCCTTCGGCGGCGAGGTTGGCGGCGCAACTGAGGATCCGGCAGTCGTTGTTGTCGTTGCGGAAACCGGCGGGCAGCACCGCGGGGTCGGTGTGGTTGAGCTCTACGTGCAGCGTACCGCCTTGCGCCCCAACGGGAATGGGCTGATCGAGCCGTCCGTGCACCAACCGGAGATCGTCGAACAGCCGCAACGCCTGGCGTGCGAACCACCCCAGCTCGTGGTGATGCCGTTTGGCCTCCAGTTCGCTGATCACCACCAGCGGTACCACCACCTCGTGCTCGGCGAACCGGCTGCAGGCCCACGGGTCGGACAGCAGCACGGAAGTGTCGATCACGTAGGTCCGGATTTCGGTCACGTAGCGCTCCTCGAGCGGGATGAGCCCGCGCGGACCCGCACAGGCATGTCGGCGGGAACTGCGACACCAGGACCGGGGCCGGTCCTTCCGTTGTGGTGACGGGAGGTGCCGCCCTGGCAGCAGAGCATGACGCTGACCATCGAGATCGACGCTACTCTCGTCGCCGCTTTGCAGCAGCGCAGGCGCGCCGACGCATGGTCGCGCGCGGCAATCGGTTAGCCGATGACGAACTGCTTGAGGGCGGGCTCGTCGGCCACACCCCACGCGGTGATGCGATCCGAGATCGCCTGCCGCAGCTGCTGTTGATCGAAGATGCCCGCGTCGGCGACGTTGCGCAGCTTGTCCCGATACGCGTCGATGTCGGCACCGGGCACCTGCAGCTCGGCCGCGCGGGCCGCGATCGCCGCGATGGTCTCGTCGCGGGTGTAGGACAGGCAGTGCTCGACGAGGTTGGAGAAGAACAGTTCGTGCCGCCGCTCGTCGCGCGCGATCCGGTCGATGAGCCCGGCCAGGATGGGCTCCTCGAGCTTGGCGGCCAGGTTCTCGCAGAAGACGGCGTGCGTGCGTTCGGTGAACGCCATGTACACCAGGGTCTCCACCTGCGAGTAGGTGTCGGCGCGGTAGCCCTTCATGACGTATTGGACCCGGGCCTCCTCGTTGGCGGTCGGGTCGACCTCGCGGGTCACCACCAGGTACTCGCGCAACGCGATGGCGTGCAGGTGCTCCTCCGCGGTCCACCGGCCCAGCCAGCGGCCCCACCAGTCCTCGAGGATGAAGTGCTCGACGAGCTCGCGGTGGTGGCCGGCCAGGTTGTCCTTCAGCAGCAGGAGGATCTCGCAGGCGTCCGTGTACTCCCGGGGCAGCGTCGCGTCGGACGGGTCCCAGTCACGTCCGCCAAGGAACGCGAAGTTCTCGCCCCGGTCGAACGGCACGTAGTCGTGAGCGAACCAGAGTTCCTCGGTGTTGAGGTGGCGGTCCATGTTGGCCTCGCACACCGGCTCGAGTTCCAGGGTCAGCGCGTTAGCGACAGGTTTCTGTGCCATGCGGTTACTGTAACTCGCGTACACAGGTGTGTGAAATTGCCCGGCCCGTGTCGCGCCAACTGGTGACTTTGGTCCTCCGCGGTCAGCGGTCGACCAACGTCCACTCCTCGAGACCGTCGTAGAGCGGGAAGTCGCGGGCCAGCCGCGTCACCCGCTGGCGCAGCGCGGACAGATCCGCCGACGTGCCCGCCGCCAGGGCGGTGGCGATGACGTCGGCGACCTCGGTGAACTCCGCGTCCCCGAAGCCGCGGGTGGCCAGCGCCGGCGTCCCCACCCGCAGGCCCGACGTCACCATCGGCGGCCGCGGGTCGTTGGGCACCGCGTTGCGGTTGACCGTGATGCCGATCTCGTGGAGCAGGTCCTCGGCGGCCTGGCCGTCCAGCGGGGAATCGCGCAGGTCCACCAGCACCAGGTGGACGTCGGTGCCGCCGCTGACCACCGACACCCCGGCCTTGGTCACGTCGGGGGCGGTCAGCCGGTCGGCGATGATCCGGGCGCCGGACAGGGTGCGCTGCTGGCGGTCGGCGAATTCGGGGGTGCCGGCGATCTTCAGTGCGACCGCCTTGCCCGCGATGACGTGCATCAGCGGACCGCCCTGCTGGCCGGGGAACACCGCGGAGTTGATGGACTTGGCGTACTCCTGCTTGCCCAGGATCAGGCCGGACCGCGGCCCACCGAGCGTCTTGTGCACGGTCGTGGACACCACGTCGGCGTGCGGCACCGGTGAGGGATGCAGTCCCGCCGCGACCAGGCCCGCGAAGTGCGCCATGTCCACCCACAGCTTGGCGTCGACCTCCTCGGCGATCGAGGCGAACGCCGCGAAGTCCAGGATGCGCGGGTAGGCCGACCACCCGGCGATGATGACCTTCGGGCGGAACTCGAGGGCCTTGGCCCGGACCGCGTCCATGTCCACCAGGTGCGTCGTGGGATCGACACCGTAGAAGCCGGTTTCGTAGAGCTTGCCGGAGAAGTTCAGCTTCATCCCGTGCGTCAGGTGGCCGCCGTTGGCGAGGTCCAGGCCGAGCAGCCGCTCCCCCGGTGTCATCAGCGCGTGCAGCACGGCGGCGTTGGCCTGGGCGCCCGAATGCGGCTGCACGTTGGCGAAGTCGGCGCCGAAGAGCGCCTTCGCCCGGTCGCGGGCGATGTTCTCCACGACGTCGACGTACTCGCAACCGCCGTAGTAGCGCCGGCCGGGCAGGCCCTCGGCGTACTTGTTGGTCAGCACGCTGCCCTGGGCCTGCAGCACCGAGCGCGGCACGAAGTTCTCCGAGGCGATCATCTCCAGGGTGTCGCGCTGGCGGCCCAGTTCTTTGCCGAGCAGTTCGGCGATGTCGGGGTCGACCTCGGCGAGCGGGGCGGACATCACGGAGGTGGACGGGCGGGCGTCGGGTGCAGCAGTCACGGGCGCCAGTCTATCCAGCCAGGGTTTAGCCAGCCCAGCCGTCGGGGGCGCGTCCGCCCCTGCAACACTTGCACTATGCCGCGGCTTAGCGAGCCGAGCCCCTATGTGGAGTTCGACCGAAAGCAATGGCGCGCGCTTCGCATGTCGACGCCGCTGGCCCTCACCGAGGAAGAACTCGTTGGCCTGCGCGGACTCGGCGAGCAGATCGACCTGCTCGAAGTCGAAGAGGTCTATCTGCCGCTGGCCCGGCTCATCCACCTTCAGGTCGCCGCGCGTCAGCGGTTGTTTGCCGCCACCGCCGAGTTCCTGGGCGAGCCGCAACAAAACCCGGATCGGCCGGTGCCCTTCGTGATCGGCGTGGCCGGCAGCGTCGCGGTGGGCAAGTCGACCACCGCCCGTGTGCTGCAGGCCCTACTGGCCCGCTGGGATCACCACCCACGGGTGGACCTGGTGACCACCGACGGATTCCTGTACCCGAACGCCGAACTCGATCGGCGAAACCTGATGCATCGCAAGGGTTTTCCGGAGAGCTACAACCGCAGGGCGCTGATGCGGTTCGTCACCTTGGTGAAATCCGGTTCCGACTACGCATGCGCGCCGGTCTACTCGCACCTCAAATACGACATCATCCCCGGGGCCAAGCACGTCGTCCGGCATCCGGACATCTTGATTCTCGAGGGTCTCAACGTGCTGCAGACCGGTCCGACCCTGATGGTGTCGGACCTGTTCGACTTCTCGCTGTACGTGGACGCGCGCATCGAGGACATCGAGCAGTGGTACGTGTCGCGATTCCTGTCACTGCGCGGGACGGCCTTCGCCGACCCGGAATCACACTTCCACCACTACTCGGCCCTGGGCGACACCAAGGCCGTCGCGGCCGCGCGCGAGATCTGGCGGTCCATCAACCGTCCCAACCTGGTCGAGAACATTCTGCCGACCCGGCCGCGGGCCACCCTGGTGCTGCGCAAGGATGCCGACCACTCCATCAACCGGCTCCGGTTGCGCAAGCTCTAGCGGTCACGCCGTCTCGAGGCGGCGCACCCCCAGGTATTGCAGGCCGGCGAACGCCGCGGTGTACACGCCGACGGCCAGCGTGGCGGCAACCCCGGTGGCGGACAGCGGCAGCACGCCCGCGGCCACGACCGCCGCCAGCGTGAACACGATGTTGGCCACGATGACCCCGATGCCGACGCGGCGCAGGTTCGGCGCCGCCGCGACGAGGAACACGGCCAGGCCGCTGAGCACGAAGAGGGCGCCGAGGCTGTACTCCTGCAGCGACGTCAGGCCCGTCAGCGACGAAAGCGGGTCGGCGAGAAAGGCGATGGCCAAACCGCACAGCCCCGTCAGCGTCCCGTCGGCGCGCATGGCGAAACGCAGCAGCGAGTCGGTGGCGTCGTACAGGGGGCGGGTTGCCAGACCGGGTGCGCCAGATGCATACATCATGTGATTACTCCTCGCGATGGCGAATTGGGTCGAAGTTCAGCGTGCCGCCGGCGCACTGCCATATCGACTCGTGGCACTGCCAACTACTGCCACGGATACAACGACCAGCGAGTTCGACCGGCTATTCCCATTTGCGGGCCCGAATCGCAATTGTTATTCGACAGACGCCAGCCTGGCGCTCACCCGCCCCAGCAGTCACAGGGGCCGGTCGGTGCTCACCGCGACCCGGCCGCGCAGGTCCGCGGCGATCAGCCGGGCGGCGGCGTTCTGCCAGTTGTGCAGCGAGCGCTGCGGGACCTCGGTGACCAACCACTGCCAGGCTTGCCGCGCGATCGGATCAAGCCCGGCGGCGGTGGCGTTTTGCGCGTACGCGCGCACGCCGACGACGTAGGGGAAGTACAGCGAGTTGTAGTGCCGCCACTGTTCGGTGGTGCCGAAATCGCCGGCGTCGCGCGGCTTGAGCCGCCCGACCGCCTCGGCCAGCACCGCCTTGAGTTCGTTGGCCCGCTCCAGCGGATGGTCGGGCGCGCCCCGGGCGGCGAGCCGCTCGTCGATGACGGGCAGCGCGGTCAACGGGCTGGCCACCAGCTTGCTCAGGTCGCCGTAGTGACCCAGGGCGCGCCGGGTGAGCCGCGCGAACGCCGCGTCGTCGACGTGGTCGAGCGGGTCCACCGACCGCAACGGCAGCGCCGCGCCGGTGTTCCGCAGCGCCGCCCGATCCTCGCGTAGCGCAGGCGATTTCGAGAACGCCAGCCGGTCGAGCAGGCCGGCCAGCGGATCGGCGAGCACCTGCACGCTGATCGCGACCGCCAGGCTGGTGAACAACAGCACCGTGAGCGCGGTTTGAGCGGCCGCGTCGGCGCGGGTGAGCGCCAGGCCGATCAGCGCCTGGCCGCCGAACAGCACCGCCACCGCCACCGAGCCGGCGAACGAGCGCAGCATGTCGGCGCGCAACGCCTGGCCCTCGTCGAAGGCGTCCCACAGAGCGACGGCCAGCCCGAGCGAGAGGACGTCGAGGCTCGTCGACGCCAGCGCGACCCAGCTGGGCACCAGGCCCAGCGGGATGATCAGGATGGCGTTACCCAGCGCGAAGAACAGGGTCGCGACCACGGCGAGCCCGACGGCCGACCGGGGCCGGCGCGGCTGCCGCAGCGCGACCGCCATCGCGCCGAAGGTGGACAACGAGATCACCGCGAACATCACCCAGTGGCCCGCCCGCAACGGCCCCTCGACGCTGCCGGCCAGCGCGGCCCCGAACAGGGTCAGCGCGGCGACCCCGGCCACGAGCAGCAACTCGCGGGTGCGCGCCCGCGCGCCGTCGCTGGGCCGCGCCAGCTCGACGAGCACCGCGAACCACGCCACGCCGGGGATGGCCACCAGATAGATCTCGACGCGGCTGAGCGCGTGGGCGTACGCGGGGCTGGCCGTCCGCACCGCGTCCAACCCGACCACAAGCGCGAAGCCGCACAACCCGATCGCCGCCAACACGAGCACCGGCTTACGCGGATCGCGAGCCAGCAGGTACAACCCGAGCCACCCGCTCAGCGTGAACACCACCGCCGACAGCGCAGCCATGAACCTAGTTTGGCACGGACTACTTGCCGTATCTGCGGTGCCGCTGGCTGTAGTCGCGCAGCGCGCGCAGAAAGTCGACCCGGCGGAACGCGGGCCAGTGCGCCTCGGTGAACCACATCTCCGAATACGCGCTCTGCCACAACAAAAACCCCGACAGGCGCTGCTCGCCCGACGTGCGGATCACCAGATCGGGATCGGGTTGCCCAGAGGTGTAAAGATTTTCGGAGATGCCGTCCACGCTCACCGCGTCGATCAGCTCCTCGGCCGACGCCCCGTTGGCGAGCTCCTTGCTCAGCAACGCCCGCACCGCGTCGACGATCTCGCGCCGCCCGCCATAGCCCACCGCGACGTTGACGTGGAACGGCGCCGTGACGGGCGTCGACTCCACCGCGTCGCGCAGCCGCCGGGCCGGCTCCTCGCCGAGCAGCTCCAGGTCGCCGACGGTGCGCACGCTCCAGCGGTTCGCCGGCGCGCAGATCTCCTCGACGACGTCGGTGATGATCTCGATCAGCCCCGCCAGCTCGTCGGGATCGCGTTGCAGGTTCTCGGTGGACAGCAGGTAGACGGTGGTCATTTCGATGCCGGCTTCCTGGCACCAGCGCAGCATCTCGGCGATCTTCGCGGCGCCCATCCGGTAGCCGTAGCTGACGTCGGCGTAGCCGGCGTCGCGGGCCCACCGCCGGTTGCCGTCGCACAGGACCGCGATGTGGCGGGGCAGGTCCGATTTGGAGGAGGCCAGGCCCTGCCGCAGCCGAAGCTCGTAGACGCGATACAGCGGCTCTTTGAGACGCGGCGGGATAATTTCCACGGAGACTCAGCCTACTGTGAGCTACACCAAATTCCCCCCTGCCAATCAGGGGATCTCACCGCGAGGCGGGCAGCACCGGACGACGGTTCGCCATTACTGTGGCGGGTAATCAGCCACTGGTCAGTTTCCCGACCTGCACGACGAGGCCCCAGGAGATATGAGCAGCCAGACGAGCACACCCGCCAGCCCGGAGCGCGAGTCCGAGGCCATCACGCCGGGCAATACGGTCGAACAGCTTGTCGAAAGCGCGGCCAACGCCCTGACCAAGCCCCGCATGCGGGGCTGGATCCACTTCTACTCGGCGTGGTTGGCCGTGATCACCGGCGCGACGCTGGTCTCGGTGTCGTGGGCGGTTTCCTCGCCGCGCGCCGGGCACTCGACGCTGGTCTACGCGGCGGCCACGGTGGCGATGTTCGCCGTCAGCGCCACCTACCACCGGGTGCACTGGAAGTCCGAGGCCGCCCGCAACCTGATGAAGCGGCTCGACCACTCGATGATCTTCGTGTTCATCGCCGGCAGCTACACGCCGTTCGCGCGGCTGGCCATGCCGCAGAACACCGGGATGCTGGTCGAATGCATCGTCTGGGGCGGCGCGGCGGCGGGCATCCTGCTCAAGGTGTGCTGGCCGACGTCCCCGCGCTGGCTGGGCGTGCCGCTCTACATCCTGCTCGGGTGGGTGGCCGTGTGGTTCTGCCCCACGATCCTGCACGAAGCGGGTGTGGCCGCGATGGTGCTGCTGGCCACCGGCGGCGTGTTCTACAGCGTCGGCGGCATCTTCTACGCGCTGCGCTGGCCCGACCCGTGGCCCAGCACGTTCGGCTACCACGAGATCTTCCACGCCTTCACCGCCGTCGCGGCGATCCTGCACTACATCGCCATGTGGTTCGCGGTCTTCTACACCGGGACCGGCGCCTGGCTGGCGGCTACTGCTGGGTGACGTCGGCGGCCGACCAGTACGCCTTCATGTGGGCGATCTTGCCGTCCTCACCGAACGCCATCACATCGATCGGCTCGATCACCATCCGGTGCTCCCCCGCGACGATCGTGAGGCGGAAATGGAAGGCGGCCTCGTTGCCCGAGACGCGCAGCGTCACCAGTTCGCACTCGCGCTGCAGGTCGTTGACCCCGGAGTAGAAGCCGTGGATGGCCTGGCGGCCGATGTGCACCTCGCCGCCGACCGGGTCCTCGACGGTGGCGTCATCGGCATACAGCTCGACAATCTCGTCGGCGGCGCCCTTGGCCACCAGTTCGATGTAGCGGTTGACCGTGTCGGTGATGTGCTCGGCGCTCGGCATGAGACGTCACGCTACCGTGGCGCGGCCAGCGCCCGCGCCAGGTCTTCGGCGGCGGTGACCGGCAGGTCGCACACCCGGCCGCGGCAGACGTAGGCGGCGTCCGCGCCGGATACCCGGTCGCGGCCGGCCAGCAGCGCCGACGAGTCCTTCTCTCCGCCCACCACGATCGCCCCGCCGGGCGCCAACCGGCGCGCGTGCGCCAGCAGCGCCGACCGCGCCGGATCGCCGGCGACGGCGATCTGCAGCGGCCCGCGAACCGCGGCCTCCGCCACCGCCAGCCAGTGCCCCGCCGAGCGCGGCGCGCGCTCCAGCAGCACCGAATGCGCGTCCAACGCGTCGGCCGCCGCCCGCAAATACCGGTCCGCGCGCTCACCGTCTACGAGATGCGCCGCGGTCAGCAGCGCCTCGGTGATCGACGACGCGCCCGACGGGGTCGCCCCGTCCAACGGGTCGGCGGGGCGCAGCATCAACCGCTCGGCGTCGTCGGCGGTGTCGAACCAGCGGCCGGGCTGCTGCGGATCGGCGAAGCGCTGCAGCGCGGTGTCGAGCAGGCCGGTCGCCGCGGTGAGCCAGGCCGCGTCGGCGGTCAGCTGGTAGAGGGCGAGCAGGCCGGTGGCCAGCATCGCGTGGTCCTCGAGGATCGCGGCGCTGTCGCCGACCACGCGGGCGAGGCTGGCGCGCCGCAACCGCCCGTCGACGACGTGCAAACCCAGCAGGGCGGCCGCGCAGGCTTGCGCGGCGTCGGCCAGCCCGGGATCGTCCAAGGCCACGCTGGCCTCGGCCAGCGCGGTGATGGCGAGGCCGTTCCACGACGTGACGACCTTGTCGTCGCGTCCGGGCTGGGGTCGGGTGAGCCGGGCGGCCAACAGCGCGGCGCGGACGCGCTCCAGCCGCTGCGGATCGTCGGGGTCGGCGGGCAGTTGCAGCACCGAGGTGCCGTGTTCGAAGCTGCCGGTCGAGGATACCGCGAAAACCGTTGCCGCCCAGGGTCCGTCGTCGGGACCGAGCGCTTGCGTCAGCTGTTCGGGAGTCCAGACGTAGGTCGATCCCTCCCGGCCGTCGGCGTCGGCGTCCAGCGACGAGGTGAACATGGCGCCGTCGGCGAGATCCTCGAGCAGAAAGCGCGCGGTCTGCGCCGCGACCCGGCGCGCCAGCGGGTCTCCGGTCCGCCGGGCCCAGTGCGCGTAGGCGCGCAGCAGCAACGCGTTGTCGTACAGCATCTTCTCGAAATGCGGTACCACCCAAGCGTTGTCGACGCTGTAGCGGGCGAAGCCGCCGGCCAGCTGGTCGTAGATGCCGCCGCGGGCCATCGCGGTGGCGGTGTGCGCGACCGCCCGCAACGCCTCCGGTGACCCGGTGCGTTCGTGGTTGCGCAGCAACGCCTCGAGAAGCGCCGACGGCGGGAACTTGGGCGCGCCGCCGAAGCCGCCGTGCACCGCGTCCTGGTCGGCCAGCACCGACGCGACGGCGTGGTCGCACAGCTCCGGCGCTACGCCCGGCCCACCGGAGGGCAGCCCGCCCGCCATCGCGCGAAGCTCGCCGGCGATGTGATCCGAGGCCTCCTCAACCTCCGCGCGACGCTGCTCCCAGGTGGCGGACACCGCCGAAAGAAGCTGCAGGAAGCCATCTTTCGGGTAATAGGTGCCGCAGAAGAAGGGCCGGCCGTCCGGCGTCAGGAAACACGTCATCGGCCAGCCGCCGTGCCCGGTCAGCGCGACGGTGGCGTTCATGTAGACGGCGTCGAGGTCCGGGCGTTCCTCCCGGTCGACCTTGATGCAGACGAATCCGGCGTTCATGGCCGCGGCCACCTCGTCGTCCTCGAACGACTCGTGGGCCATGACGTGACACCAGTGGCAGGCCGCGTAGCCGATGGAGAGCAGGATCGGCACGTCGCGCTCGGCCGCGGCCGCCAGCGCCTGCGGGGTCCACTGCTGCCAGTGCACCGGGTTGTCGGCGTGCTGACGCAGGTACGGGCTGGTGGCCAGCCCGAGGGTGTTCGTCGCGGCAGGGTCAGCCGGGCTCATCGCCGGGTCCCGGTGCCCGTTGCGATCCGCCCGCCGGGCCCGGGGGCTGCCCGCCGGCGTCGTCGACCGCGTCGGTGCCCTCGTCGGCGGCCTGGTCGGGCTCGGGGTGTTTGGGGTCGAACGACTCGGGCACCTTCTTCAGTTGCTTGTTCATCGAGCGCAACAGCAACAGGGTGGCGATCAACAGCACCACGACGATCAACAGCCCGATCGGGCTGGCCTTGCCGAAGTCCGGCCCGGTGTGTTGCGGCGCGCCGTCGGCCAGCGCACCCGCCAACAGGATGAGGTGGTTCACCCGTCGCTCTCGATTCCGGCGAACAGGTCGTCCTCGGGCAGCTTGACCGGGACCCGCGAGCGCGCCAGTTCGAATTCCTCCGTCGGCCACAGTCGCTGCTGCCATTCGATGGGCGCGGCGAAAAAGTCGTGCTCCGGGTCGATCTGGGTGGTGTGCGCCCGCAGCGCGTCGTCGCGCTGGCTGAAATACGCCGAGCACTCCACCCGGGTGGTCACCCGCGACTCGAACGGGTCGTGCGCGGCGTCCCAGTGCTCGAGCCACTTGGCGAACGGGGGTTCGTGACCGTGTTTGACGGCCTCGTCGTGCAGCAACTGCATGCGGGCCCGCAGGAACCCGTGGATGTAGTAGAGCTTGGACACCGTCCAGGGCTCGCCCGCGTCCGGAAATCGCCGATAGTCTCCGGCCGCCTCGAAGGCGCCGACCGAAACCTGGTGGCAGCGAATGTGGTCCGGGTGCGGGTAGCCGCCGTTCTCGTCGTAGGTGGTGATCACGTGCGGGCGGAATTCGCGGACCACGCGCACCAGCGCCTCGACCGATTCTTCCAGCGGCACCAGCGCGAAGCACCCTTCGGGCAGCGGGGGCGGCGGATCCCCTTTGGGCAGGCCGGAGTCGACGAAGCCGAGCCAGGTGTGCTCGACGCCCAGGATCTCGGCGGCCTTGGCCATCTCGTCACGGCGGATCTCAGCGATGTGCCCGTGCACCTCGGGCAGGTCCATCGCCGGGTTGAGAATGTCGCCGCGCTCCCCGCCCGTCAGCGTCACCACCAGCACCCGGTGACCCTCGTCGGCGTAGCGGGCCAGGGTGGCCGCGCCCTTGCTGGACTCGTCGTCGGGGTGGGCGTGCACCGCCATCAACCGCAGTTCGCTCACGTGCCCCCTTGTCGGTCCACTGGTCGCCGGTACGAACCTATAATTCCAGTTCTTCAGATCGTTGCATGCTGCCGGCCGGTGCCGGGCAGCCGACCGTTCAGGCATACCCAGACATGACCGAAACTTCGCCCTCGCGTCCCGAGGCCCGGTACGGGCGCTCGCGGGTGCCCCGGCGTTGGGTGATCGTCGGCCTGGGCGTGCTGGTGGTCGCGGCGGGCCTGGTGATCGCGATCGTCGGCTACCGCCGGCTGGGCACCAGTCCCGTAACGGGCACGCTGGCCAGCTATCGGGTGATCGACGACCAGACGGCCTCAGTAACGATCAGCGTGACGCGATCGGATCCGTCGCGGCCGGTGGACTGCATCGTGCGGGTGCGGGCCAAGGACGGGGGCGAGTCGGGCAGGCGGGAGGTGCTGGTTCCGCCGTCCGACGCGGCGACCGTGCAGCTGACCACCACGGTGAAGTCCAGCAAACCGCCGGTGATGGCGGACATCTACGGGTGCGGCACCGACGTGCCGGCTTATCTGCGGCCGGGCGCCGGCCCGTAACAACAGCCGAACTGCGAATTTGGGGTTATCAATTGTTTGCGCGGTGGTAACATGGGTGAATGCACGGTTCCTGATGGGACCGTGTATTGCTGCATTAAGGCCGTGAGCACAACGGATCGGCAGCACTCGGGGAGAGAACCCGGATACCTCCGGCGGCGGGGTCAACAGGCTTACGCGAATACGCGGAACGACAACATGAGGAGCACGACGAGATGACGGACACTTCGGTGACGTGGCTGACCCAGGAGTCACATGACCGGCTGAAGGCGGAGCTCGATCAATTGATCGCGAATCGTCCGGTCATCGCCGCGGAGATCAACGACCGCCGGGAAGAAGGGGACCTGCGCGAGAACGGCGGCTACCACGCCGCCCGCGAGGAGCAGGGCCAGCAGGAGGCCCGCATCCGCCAGCTGCAGGACCTGCTCAACAACGCCAAGGTCGGCGAGGCGCCCAAGCAGTCCGGCATCGCGCTGCCGGGTTCGGTGGTGAAGGTCTACTACAACGGCGACAAGTCGGACAGCGAGACGTTCCTGATCGCCACCCGCCAGGAGGGCGTCAACGACGGCAAGCTCGAGGTGTACTCGCCCAACTCCCCGCTCGGCGGCGCCCTGATCGACGCCAAGGTGGGCGAGACCCGCAGCTACGTCGTGCCGAACGGCAACACCGTCGAGGTCACGCTCGTCAGCGCGGAGCCCTACCACTCCTAACCGCACGCGAGCTGGGGGCACCGCCCCCTTGCTCGGCTGTCTAGGCCAGCGCCTGCTCCAGGTCGGCCAGCAGGTCGGCGACGTCTTCGATGCCGACCGACAGCCGCACCAGGTCGTCGGGCACCTCCAACTGGGAGCCTGCCGTCGACGCGTGCGTCATCGCGCTGGGGTGCTCGATCAGCGACTCCACGCCGCCGAGCGATTCCGCCAGGATGAACACCTCGGTGCGGGCGCACAGTTCCCGGGCGGCCTCCCGGCCGCCCCGCATCCGCACCGACACCATGCCGCCGAACCCGCGCATCTGCCGGGCGGCGACCTCGTGCCCGGGGTGACCGGGCAGGCCGGGGTACAGCACGGCGCTCACCGCCGGATGCCCGGCGAGGAAATCGGCCACCGCCGAAGCGTTTTCGCTGTGCCGCTGCATCCGCAGCACCAGCGTCTTGAGGCCGCGCATGGTCAGGTAGGCGTCGAACGGTCCGGGCACCGCGCCGGCGCCGTTCTGCAGGAACGCGAACGCCTCGTCCAGCTCCGGGTCGTCGGTGATCAGCGCACCGCCTACCACGTCGGAGTGGCCCCCGATGTATTTGGTGGTCGAATGCAGCACCACGTCGGCGCCCAGCGTCAACGGCTGCTGCAGCGCGGGCGAGGCAAAGGTGTTGTCCACCAAGACCTTTGACGACGACTGCGTGCCGAGTT
This sequence comes from Mycobacterium sp. E2989, assembly GCF_001667595.1. Lineage (NCBI taxonomy): Bacteria > Bacillati > Actinomycetota > Actinomycetes > Mycobacteriales > Mycobacteriaceae > Mycobacterium > Mycobacterium sp. E2989. The sequence goes on from NZ_LZJX01000059.1 coordinate 34,981, forward strand.
CGGCAAGCGCCGCGATGTCGGCGATGGACAGCAGCGGGTTGGTCGGGGTTTCCACCCAGATCAGCCGTGTCTGCGGGGTGAGCGCCGCGCGGACCGCGTCCACGTCGGACAGCGCCACCGGCGTGTATCCGACGTTCCACTGCGTGAACACCTTGTCGATCAGCCGGAAGGTGCCGCCGTAGGCGTCGTTGGGGATGATCACGTGGTCGCCGGGCCGCAGCATCGCCCGCAGCGCGCAGTCGGAGGCGGCCATGCCGGAACCGAACGCCCGACCGTAGCGGCCCTCCTCGACCGCGGCCAGCGAGGCCTCCAGCGCGGCGCGCGTCGGATTACCGGTGCGCGCGTACTCGAACCCGCCGCGCAGCGCACCCACGCCGTCCTGGGCGAACGTGCTGCTGGCGTAGATCGGGGCGTTGACCGCCCCGGTCGCCGGGTCCGGCCGGTAGCCGGCGTGAATCGCTTTGGTGGCGAGTCCGGTGAAGTGTCCGGTGCGGTCGGCGCTCATCGACGATCAGCCTAGCGACGGCCGACGGTCCGACCGCGCCCGCACGACTAGCCCGCGTGCTCCTCGGTCCCGTCGAGCGGCAGGCAGACCGTCGTCATGATCTTGTCGGCCAGCGTCTGCCGCTTCGAATCCCACAGCGGGAAAAGGAAACCGATGAAGCAGATGATCGCGTCGACGAAGTGGGCCAGCGACCGCACAACGGACATCCCGAACCCGATCGGCCGGCCGGTGACCTCGCTGACCACCTTGAACTTCATCACCGACTTGCCGACGCTCGACCCGGTGGTGCCCTGGCGGTAGCCGTAGTTCCAGATGAGATAGGCCAGCCCCACCAGCGACGCCAACCACTGCACGGCCAAGCCGATGGTCGAGTTCTGCGTGGCGCAGTACTGGTTGACGGCGTACTGCGTGACGTCGGTGACGCACGACGTCTGCTGGGTGGCGACCAGGATCCCGGTCCCGATGCCGTGCACGACGGCGTACGGGAGGATGTCGATGATGAACGCCACCAGCCTGGTGAGCCACGGGGTGTAGGACTCCGTCGGCAACGTGCGGATCGCCGGTCCCGGAGGCGGCGGCGCGTAGCCACCGGAGGAAGGCGGGGGCGGGGGGTACGAACCGCCCGCACCCACCGGCGCTTCCTACCCGCCGCCACCGCCGCCGGACGGCGGTTGATCGGTCATGAGCACCCTTCCACTGCGGACCAGCTGAACCAGGCCGCATTACAGTACCTGAGCGCACAGCGGCCGGGCGAGACTTGCGTGGCGCGCCCGCTAGCGTCGCCGCGGCCCGTCCGAGAGGAATCCGAGCAGGTCATATCGGGTGATGACGCCGACCGGCTTGCCCTCCTCGACCACCATCAAGGCGTCCCAGTCGCGCAGCGCCTTGCCGGCCGCGCTGACCAACTCGCCCGCGCCGATCATCGGCAGCGGCGGGCTCATGTGCTGCGAGACGGCGTCGGCCAGCTTGGCCCGGCCCTCGAAGACGGCCGACAGCAGCTCGCGCTCGGAGACGCTGCCCGCGACCTCGCCGGCCATCACCGGCGGCTCGGCGCCGACCACGGGTATCTGGGACACCTCGTACTCGCGCAGGATCCCGATGGCGTCGCGCACGGTTTCGGACGGATGGGTGTGCACCAGGTCGGGCAGGGCGCCGGATTTGCCGCGCAGCACGTCGCCCACCGTGGACTCCTCGGTGGAACCGTCGAGCCGGCTGCGCAGGAAGCCGTACGACGACATCCAGGCGTCGTTGAAGATCTTCGCCATGTAGCCGCGGCCGCCGTCGGGCAGCAGCACCACGACCAGCGAGTCGGGGCCGGCCTCCTCGGCGACCTTCAGCGCGGCCACCACCGCCATCCCGCACGACCCCCCGACCAGCATCGCCTCCTCCCGGGCCAGCCGCCGGGTCATGTCGAACGAGTCGGAGTCGGACACCGCGATGATCTGGTCGGGCACGGTCGGGTCGTAGGCGGCCGGCCAGAAGTCCTCGCCCACGCCCTCCACCAGGTAGGGCCGTCCGGTGCCGCCGGAATACACCGAGCCCTCGGGGTCGGCGCCGATGACGCGGACGGCCCCGCCCGACACCTCTTTGAGGTAGCGGCCCGCGCCGGTGATCGTGCCGCCGGTGCCGATGCCGGCGACGAAATGGGTGATCTTGCCGTCGGTGTCGGCCCAGATCTCCGGGCCGGTGGTGGCGTAGTGGCTGGCCGGGCCTTCCGGGTTGGCGTACTGGTCGGGCTTCCACGCGCCGTCGATCTCACGGGTCAGCCGGTCGGAGACGCTGTAGTAGCTGTCCGGGTGCTCGGGCGGGACCGCCGTCGGGCACACCACCACCTCCGCGCCGTAGGCGAGCAGCACGTTGCGCTTGTCCTCGCCGACCTTGTCAGGGCAGACGAACACGCACTTGTAGCCGCGCTGCTGGGCCACCAGCGCCAGGCCGACGCCGGTGTTGCCCGAGGTCGGTTCGACGATGGTGCCGCCGGGCTTCAGCAGCCCGCTCGCCTCGGCGGCGTCGATCATCCGCGCCGCGATCCGATCCTTCGAGCTACCACCGGGATTGAGGTACTCGACCTTGGCGGCCACGGTTCCGGCGCCGTCGGGAACAACGGAATTCAGGCGAACGAGCGGCGTGCCGCCGATGAGCTCACTGATGTGCTGGGCGATCCGCATGCCTTCATGGTGTCAGGCGGCTTCCGCGGGTGCACGATGTGCTCGCCCCGGCGGGCGACGGCGGTCGCTACTCGGTGGCCTCGCGGATATAGTCGCCGATCTGCCGCAGCGAGCGGACCGCCTCCGGCACCATCGGGGCGGCCAGCTGGAAGTCGTGGATCTGGCCGGGCCACACCCGCACCTCGGCCGGCACCCCGGCCGCCGCGAGCCGGTCGGCCGCCAGCCGCGCGTCGTGCAGCAACACCTCGGACCCGGAGACGTGGATCAGCGTCCGCGGCAGACCCGCTTTGATGTGCTCCAGCGGCTCGTAGATCTCCTCGGGTTGCCCCGCGATCTTGTGCTTGTCGGCGGCGCTGGCCACCAGGGCGGCCAGCGCATCGAAGGCCCGGTGCGAGAACATCGCGTCGGTGTTGATGTTGGGATGCGCCTGCTTGTTTTCCTTGGCGAGCTGCAGCAGCGGCGAGATCATCACCAGGGCCGCCGGCTCCTCGTCTTCGGCCTGGAGGCGTTGCGCCAGCGCGAGCGCCAGGTAGCCGCCCGCCGAGTCGCCGGCCAGCACGATCTGCTCGGGCTGGTAGCCGTGCAGCCGCAGCCACTGGTAGCCGTCGTGGCAGTCGTCGAGGGCCATCCCGATCGAATGCTTGGGCAGCAGCCGGTAGTTGACCACCAGGACCGGCGAGTCGGCGAACCTCGACAGGGTCTCGACCAGCCGGCCGTGCGAGTTCGCCCCGCAGGTCAGGAACGCCCCGCCGTGGAAGTAGACGACCACGCGGCGGGTGCCGTCGGCGGGCAGCACACCGGGCGCACGCACCAGCTGCGCCGACGCGTTCGGCAGCTTCACCGTCTCGCGGACGGTGGCCGACACCGGCAGGACCACGCGGGCCGCCAGGTCGATCAGGCCCCACGGCCAGGGGAAGTTCGGGACGTGGCTGCCGGCGGACAGCACCGGCCGGATAGTCACCCGCGACGTCAGGTTCGCCACCCGCGCAGCAACGCTTGGCCCCGATTCGAGAACCTCGACCGGCGCCCCATCGCTCATGGCGAACTTGCGGGTCTTGGCCCGTCGGACCCTAAGGACTTCGTGAGGACGAAGGGCATTCCGGGGGGAGCCGGATACTCTGCCGGGTGCGCTCATGCTCAACACTTTCTACGCCGTTGTAGTGCGATACAGCATGTGACGAGGCAGCTGAGCGTCTGGTTCAGCCATTCACGCCGGGCGCTCAGCCAACCCCGCGAACTCAGCTTGACAGCCACTTCTTAAGAGAACGTTTAAAGAGTCCGATTTGTTACCAACTTCGGTTCGGGCCGTGACCACATTGTTGGTCAGCGGGCCCCGCAAACATGCGAGCCGAACTAAACTGGTGTCGTGACCATGCGGGTGCCTCGCCGTTCGGCGATCGCCCTGGCCACTGCAGGCGCACTCGCCTCGACAGGAACCGCATACCTGGGGGCGCGCAACCTGCTAGTCGGCCAGGCGACGCACGCGCGCACGGTCATCCCCAAGTCGTGGGACATTCCCCCGCGCGCCGACGGGGTGTACAGCCCGGGCGGCGGGCCGGTGGAACGGTGGCACCGCGGCGTGCCCTTCGACCTGAGCCTGATGATCTTCGGCGACTCGACCGCCGCCGGCTACGGCTGCGCGAGCGCCGAAGAGGTGCCGGGCGTGCGGATCGCGCGCGGCCTCGCCGAGCAGACCGGCAAGCGGATCCGGCTGAGCACCAAGGCCATCGTCGGCGCGACGTCGAAGGGCGTGTGCGGTCAGGTGGACGCGATGTTCGTGGCGGGGGCGCCGCCGGACGCGGCGGTCATCATGGTCGGCGCCAACGACGTGACGGCCCTCAACGGCGTCAGCCAGTCGGCGCAGCGGCTCGGGCTCAGCGTCCGCAAGCTGCGCGCCCGCGGCGCGGTGGTGATCGCCGGCACGTGCCCGGACCTGGGCGTCATCACCGCGATCCCGCAGCCGCTGCGCTCGCTCGCCCACGAGCGCTGTTCGCAGCTCGCGCGCGCCCAGGCCGCCGCGGTTCGGGCCGCCGGCGGCCTGCCGGTGCCGCTGGCGCAGTTGCTGACCCCGCAGTTCCGCTCCACGCCCCACGTGATGTTCTCCCCGGACGGCTTTCACCCGTCCGCCCCCGCGTACGCGATCGCGGCCGATGCGCTGCTACGCGCGCTGTGCGAAGCGTTGGACGTCGAGGTCGACCTGCCGCCGCTGGAGTTGGCGGCGTCAATGACGGAGCCGGTCCTCGGCCCGCGCCACACCCGGCACAGCGTGATGTCGCGGCTGTGGCGGCGCCCGGCGCCGGGGCCCGCCCCGTCTGCGCACCCACCGGTCGGCAACGACTAGATTCGAGCTAGCCCGTCGGCGTGGAATCACCACCCGGTGTACGGAGCGAGCTTGTCCTATCCGGAAGGGATTTGAAGGGAACCGTCATGCCTGAAGCCGTAATTGTCTCCGCCGCTCGCTCGCCGATCGGCCGGGCGATGAAGGGGTCGCTGGTGTCCATGCGGCCCGACGACCTGGCCGCCCAGATGGTGCGGGCCGCGCTGGACAAGGTGCCGGCGCTCAACCCGCACCAGATCGACGACCTGATCCTGGGCTGCGGCCTGCCGGGCGGCGAGTCCGGCTTCAACATGGCCCGCGTCGTCGCCGTCGAGCTCGGCTTCGACTTCCTGCCCGGCACCACCGTGAACCGGTACTGCTCGTCCTCGCTGCAGACGACGCGGATGGCGTTCCACGCGATCAAGGCCGGCGAGGGTGACGCGTTCATCTCCGCCGGCGTGGAGACGGTGTCCCGGTTCGGCAAGGGCAACTCCGACTCGTGGCCCGACACCAAGAACCCGCTGTTCGACGAGGCCCAGGAGCGGACGTCGGCGGCGGCCGCGGGGGCCGACGAGTGGCACGACCCCCGCGCCGACGGCAACCTGCCCGACGTCTACATCGCCATGGGCCAGACCGCCGAGAACGTCGCCATCCTGACCGGCGTCAGCCGCGAAGAGCAGGACCGCTGGGGCGTGCGCAGCCAGAACCGGGCCGAGGAGGCGATCAACAGCGGGTTCTTCGAGCGGGAGATCACCCCGGTGACCCTGCCGGACGGCACGACCGTGGCCAAGGACGACGGGCCGCGCGCGGGCACCACGTACGAGAAGGTTTCCGAGCTCAAGCCGGTGTTCCGGCCCAACGGCACCGTCACCGCGGGCAACGCCTGCCCGCTGAACGACGGCGCCGCCGCGCTGGTGATCACCAGCGACACCAAGGCCAAGGAACTCGGTCTGACGCCGCTGGCGCGCATCGTGTCCACCGGCGTGAGCGGTCTCTCGCCGGAGATCATGGGGCTGGGCCCGATCGAGGCGTCCAAGAAGGCGCTGGCCCGCGCCGGGATGTCGATCAACGACATCGACCTCTACGAGATCAACGAGGCGTTCGCCGTCCAGGTGCTGGGCTCGGCGCGCGAGCTGGGCATGGACGAGGACAAGCTGAACGTGTCCGGCGGGGCGATCGCGCTGGGCCACCCGTTCGGCATGACCGGCGCGCGGATCGCGACCACGCTGATCAACAACCTGCAGACGCACGACAAGACGCTGGGCTTGGAGACCATGTGCGTCGGCGGCGGGCAGGGCATGGCGATGATCATCGAGCGGCTGAGCTAACCGCGCCGAACACCATCGGCAACGGCGCGCAGCTTGTCCGGGTTGGCCACGTTGTGGATGGTGGCGATGCGCCCGTCCGCGTCGAGTTCGACGGTGAGCGTGGCGATCACGCGGCCCGCGGCCGAGAAAACGATGCCCGGCCCGCCGTTGATGTCGACGACTTCGGCTGTCATGTCGGCGATTTCGACGCCTTCGTAGGGGCGTTTGGTGACCCCGGCCAGCCAGGCGGCGACCTTGGCAATGCCCTCGACCGGGCGCAGCGCCTGGCGCACCTTTCCGCCGCCGTCCGTCCATAGCGTGACGTCGGGGGCGAGCAGCTGCATGAGGTCGTTGATGTCCCCGCCGGTCGCCGCGGCGAAGAAGCGTTCGGTGACCGCGCGTTTCTTGCCGCGGTCGGCCTCGAACCTGGGCCGGCGGGCCTGCACGTGATTGCGGGCGCGGTGGCCCGCCTGGCGCACGGCCGCCTCGGAACGCTCGACGGCCGAAGCGATTTCGGCGTAGCTGAAGTCGAACACCTCCTTGAGGACGAACACCGCACGCTCCAGCGGGCTCAGCGTCTCGAGCACGACCAGCATCGCCATCGACACCGATTCGGCGGCCGCGACGTCCTCGGCCGTGTCCTCGCTCGTGAGGATCGGCTCGGGAAGCCACGGCCCGACGTAGGTCTCCCGTTGGCGCCGCGTCGAGCGCAGTCGTTCCATCGACAGATTCGACACGATGCGGGACAGGTAGGCCTTGGGGTCGGCGACCTGACCGCGATCGGCCGCCGACCACTTCAGCCACGCATCCTGAACGACGTCTTCGGCGTCGGCGGCCGACCCCAGAATCCGATAGGCGATGGCGAACAACAGTTTCCGGTGTTCAATGAACGTGCGCTCGTCGGTGCTCATCGGGTGAAGCCCCCACCGCGCCGCCATGTCACGGCGCCCAGCGCGGGCAGCAGCTTGAGCAGCCGGTAGGTCGTCCAGGGGCTGGCGCTCACCGTCTCCTTGTATGCCACCGCCCACCGGCCGGCCAGATAGAAACGCGTCGGGCTGTCGTCGGGCCGGGTGAACTGGATGACGCCGTCGTGGCGTCCCAGGCTCACCGGCTGGTGGATGTAGCCGAACCGGAACCGCTTGGGCTGCTTGCCCTTCAGCTCTCGCACGATGTTGGCGGCGGCGTGCACGCCGGTCGGGATGCCGCTCTGGCAGGTGCCGTGCACGAGGCCGTATCCCTGCCGAACCGCCGCGGCGTCGCCGACGACGTACACGTTCGGGTGGGACACCGAACGCAGCGCCGCGTCGGTGATGATCCGGCCGCGCTCGTCGACCCGCAGGCCCGCGGCGGCCGCGACCGGCGACACCCGCACTCCCGTCGTCCACAGCACCGCCCGCGCCGCGACGACCGCGCCGTCGGCCAGGGCGACCCCGTCGGGCATCACCTTGACGACGTCGACGCCGGCACGGACCCGCACGCCCAACCGGGTCAACCCGGAATTCAGGCGGGCGCGCGCCTCGGCGCCCATCGTCGATCCAGGCTCCTGCCGGCTCACCAGGACGACGTCGAGTCCCGGATGGCGCTCGGCGATCTCGGCCGCCGATTCGATTCCGGTCAGGCCGCCGCCGGCGACCACCACCGTGCCGGTGTCGAGCCGATCCAGCTGCTGGGCCAGCAGCCCGGCGTCGTGGGCGGTGTTGAGGGTGTAGGCGAATTCGTCGACACCGGGCACGGCCTCGGTGTCGGCGACACTGCCGAGCGCGTATACCAGCGTGTCGTAGCCGATGGTGCGCTCGTCGTCGAGCCGGACGGTCCGCGCGTCGGCGTCGACTCCGGTGACCCATCCCCGCACGAACTCGACGTCGGTGCCGGCGAGCATGTCCGGAATCTGTAGGTCGGCCAGCCGCTGGCCCGAAGCCGCCTGGTGCAGGCGCAGCCGCTCGGTGAAACGAGCCTGGGGGTTGACCAGGGTGACGCGGACGTCGTCGCGGCCCTTGACCCGACGCGCCAAGCGGGCGGTCGCCGCCATGCCGGCGTAGCCGGCGCCGATGATCACGATGTGCTTCATGATGCTGCCTTTCGCGAGCGAATGTGTGCTGACAACAAGCAGACGCATCCAGCCGTCGCGGTTGTGACATCGGGTCACGCAAACGCGCAAAAAAACCGGCACGCTGGCGGGGCGTGCCGGTTTTTTCGTGTCAGTCGCGGCTAGTCGTTCTGCAGGTAACTGAGCAGCCGCAGGATCTCGAGGTACAGCCAGACCAGGGTCACGGTCAGGCCGAGCGCGATGCCCCAGGCCGCCTTGTCCGGCGCGCCGGCGCGCACCATCTGGTCGGCCGCATCGAAGTCGATCAGGAAGCTGAACGCCGCGATGCCGATGCAGACCAGCGAGAAGATGATCGCGACCGTCCCGCCGCTGCGCAGGCCCAGGCCGGTGCCGCCGCCGACGTGGAACATCGCGAGCACGAAGTTGCCCAGCATCAGGGCCAGCACGCCGAACATGGCCGCGACCAGCATCCGGGTGAACTTGGGCGTCACCCGGATCGCGCCCGTCTTGTAGACGACGAGCATCCCGAAGAACACCCCGAAGGTGCCCAGGACCGCCTCCCCGATCAGGGCGCCCGCGTTCGCGTGCGAGACCGAGAAGTTGGCGAACACGAACGAGACGGCGCCCAGGAACAGCCCCTCGAGCACGGCGTAGCTGAGCACGATGGCCGGGCTGTCCTGCTTGCGGCCGAAGGTGGCGACCAGCACCAGGCCCAGGCCGCCGAGCGCGCCGATCATGGTCAGCGGCATCGCCAGCGCGAGGTTGGACGCCACCAGGAAGTAGGACACCACCGCGGACACCGCCAACACGGCCAGCGTGATGCCGGTCTTGGTGACGACGTCGTCGATGGTCAGCGGACGCGAGGCCCTGGCCTCCTGGTAAGGGGCCTGGTAGGGGGCCGCGTAGGGGTCGGCACCGTACCCGGGCATCGGGGCCGCGCCCGTGCCGAATTGCGCGTATCCGCCCTGTTGCTTGGGCAACGAACGAAATACCGGATTGCTTGTCTCCCGCACCGTCGGATCCTCTCTATTGGCTTCGAGCTGTGCGAACACAATCTCAACGATCAGCGTCCCGTCCGGGTTCCCGGCCGACCTGGAGTATTTGCTGCTGTCGTCGCGTTAAAGATAACCCTTACCCGCGGGTATCGCGCCGGTCGTCACGATCTAGATTTTTCGTCGAGGATGGCGGCGATGGGAGGCCAGGGCGTGACCGACGGATCCGATGGAGTTCTCACCCGTGTCGACGGCAACGTCGGTCTGATCACGCTCAACCGCCCCAAGGCGATCAACTCGCTCAACCAGCCGATGGTGGACGCGCTGAGCGCCGTTCTCACCCGCTGGGCGGCCGACGACGCGGTGCGGGCGGTGGTGCTCTCCGGCGCCGGCGAACGCGGGTTGTGCGCGGGCGGCGACGTGGTCTCGATCTACCACAGCGCCCGCAAGGACGGGGTCGAGGCGCGGCGGTTCTGGCGCGACGAGTATCAGCTCAACGCCCAGATCGCCGACTTCGCCAAGCCCTACGTCGCGCTGATGGACGGCATCGTGATGGGTGGCGGGGTCGGCGTCAGCGCGCACGCGGACACCCGGGTGGCGACCGATACCTCCAAGATCGCGATGCCGGAGGTGGGCATCGGCTTCGTGCCCGACGTCGGCGGGATGTTCCTGCTCTCCCGGGCGCCCGGCGGGCTGGGCCGGCACGCCGCGCTCACCGGGGCGCCGTTCACCGGCGCCGACGCCATCGCGATGGGGTTCGCCGACCACTACGTGCCGCACGGTGAGCTCGAGGCGTTCACCCGCGCGATCGTCGCCGACGGGGTCGACAGCGCGCTGTCCCGGCACACCGTTGAGCCGCCGCCCAGTGAGCTTGCCGCACAACGGGATTGGATCGACGATTGCTACGCCGGCGACACGGTCGAGGACATCGTCGCCGCGCTTCGCGGGCGCGGCGGCCCCGCCGGCGCGGCCGCCGACCTGATCGCCACCCGATCGCCGATCTCGTTGTCGGTGACCTTGGAGGCCATCCGGCGCGCCGCGAAACTCGACACGGTGAAAGACGTTCTCGTTCAGGACTATCGGGTGTCGTCGGCGTCGCTGCGGTCACACGACCTGGTGGAGGGCATCCGGGCGCAGCTGATCGACAAGGATCGCAACCCGCAATGGTCGCCGGCGACGCTGGCCGAGGTGACCGCGGCCGACGTCGAAGCGTATTTCACCCCGGTCGACGACGACCTGAGTTTCTAGAAAGGCGATTCGGTGACAGACACGACCTCCAGCAGCTACGAAACGATCCTGGTCGAGCGCGAGGAGCGCGTCGGCATCATCACCCTGAACCGGCCGAAGGCGCTCAACGCGCTGAACACCCAGGTGATGAACGAAGTCACTGCGGCGGCAACGGAATTCGATAAGGATCCGGGAATCGGCGCGATCATCATCACCGGATCGGCCAAGGCGTTCGCCGCGGGCGCCGACATCAAGGAGATGGCCGGCCTGACGTTCGCCGAGGCGTTCGACGCGGACTTCTTCGCCCCCTGGGCCAAACTGGCCGCCGTGCGCACCCCGACCATCGCCGCGGTGGCCGGCCACGCGCTCGGCGGCGGCTGCGAGCTCGCCATGATGTGCGACCTGCTGATCGCCGCGGACACCGCGAAATTCGGTCAGCCGGAGATCAAACTCGGCGTGCTGCCCGGCATGGGCGGCTCGCAGCGGCTGACCCGCGCCATCGGCAAGGCCAAGGCCATGGACCTCATCCTGACCGGGCGCACCATCGGCGCCGCCGAAGCCGAACGCAGCGGCCTGGTTTCGCGCGTAGTGCCGGCCGACGACCTGCTGACCGAGGCCAAGGCCGTCGCCACCACCATCTCCCAAATGTCGCGGTCGGCGGCCCGGATGGCCAAGGAGGCCGTCAACCGCGCGTTCGAATCGACCCTGACCGAGGGGCTGCTCTACGAACGTCGGCTCTTTCACTCCACCTTCGCGACCGAGGACCAGTCCGAAGGCATGACGGCGTTCATCGAAAAGCGCACTCCCAACTTCACGCACCGGTAGGCCTGCGATGAGCGAACCCGGATCAGCCGTCACCGAACAAGCCCCGGGCCCGGAGGCCGGACCCGAGGCCGCCCCGGAAGCCGAAGCACCGCCCTCGACCCGAAAGCCTTGGTGGGTACGCCATTACACGTTCACCGGCACCACGGTCGGGCTCGTCTTCATCTGGTTCTCCATGACGCCGTCACTGCTGCCCCGCGGGGCGCTGTTCCAGGCGTTGGTCAGCGGGATCTCCGGCGCCATCGGTTACGGGCTGGGCGTTTTCGCCGTGTGGCTGGTCCGCTACATGCGCGCCAAGGATCACAGCCCGCCGCCGCCGCGGTGGGCGTGGATGGTGCTGATCCCGGTCGGTGCGCTCGGCATGGTGTTGATGGCGATCTGGTTCCACGTCTGGCAGGACAACGTGCGCGACCTGATGGGCGTCGCGCACCTGCAGTGGTACGACTACCCCGTGGCCGCGGGGCTGTCCCTGGTGGTGCTGTTCACGCTCGTCGAGATCGGCCAGTTCATCCGGTTGCTGGTCAGGTTCCTGGTCGCTCAGGTCGACCGCATCGCGCCGTTCCGGCTGTCAGCGACCATTGTGGTGGCGTTGCTGGTGGTGCTCACCATCACGTTGCTCAACGGTGTCGTGCTCAAGTTCGCGATGCGCACCATGAACAACACCTTCGCCTCGGCGAACAACGAGATGAATCCCGACACCGCGCCGCCGAAGACGCCGCTGCGATCCGGTGGCCCCGAGTCGCTCGTGTCGTGGGAATCCCTTGGCCACCAAGGTCGCATCTTCGTGGAGGCCGGGCCGACGGTCGCCCAGCTCAGCGCGTTCAACGGCGTGCCGGCGGCCGAACCGATCCGCGCCTACGCCGGGCTGAACTCCGCGGACGGCATCACCGCGACCGCCGAACTCGCCGCGCGCGAGCTGCAGCGCACCGGCGGACTGCAGCGCGCGGTCGTCGCCGTCGCCACGACCACCGGCACCGGCTGGATCAACGAGGCGGAGGCCGACGCGCTCGAGTACATGTACAACGGCAACACCGCGATCGTCAGCATGCAGTACTCGTTCCTGCCGAGTTGGCTGTCCTTCCTGGTGGACAAGGAGAACGCCCGGCACGCCGGGCAGGCGCTGTTCGAGGCCGTCGATCGCCTGATTCGCCAGATGCCCGAGGCCCAACGGCCCAAGCTCGTCGTCTTCGGCGAAAGCCTGGGATCTTTCGGCGGCGAGGCGCCGTTCATGAGCCTCAACAACGTCCTCGCGCGCACCGACGGCGCCCTGTTCAGCGGACCGACGTTCCAGAACACCATCTGGACCGACCTGACGTCCACGCGCGACGCCGGTTCCCCGGAGTGGCTGCCGATCTACGACCACGGCAAGTACGTCCGGTTCGTCGCGCGCCCAAGCAATTTGGGCCGCCCGTACTCCGCGTGGGACCGACCGCGGGTGGTCTATCTGCAGCACGCCTCGGATCCGATCGCCTGGTGGTCCCCCGATCTGCTGTTCAGCCAACCCGATTGGCTGCGGGAGCGGCGGGGCTACGACGTGCTGCCCGAAACACATTGGATCCCGGTGGTGACGTTCCTGCAGGTGTCGGCGGACATGGCGGTGGCGGTCGACGTGCCCGAGGGGCACGGCCACCACTACGTCGCCGACGCGGCCGACGGTTGGGCCGCGGTGCTCTCCCCGCCGGGTTGGACGCCGGAGAAGACCAACAAGCTACGGCCGCTGCTGCATTCGGAGGCCACCTCCACCGGGTAGCTAGAGCCAGCGGCGCCCGGAGTCGGCGAACGGTCCCGGCCCGGCGTCCACCGGGGCCGGAGAAAGTTGTTCGAGCACACCGGCACCCGCGAGCGCGTGGTAGCCGCCGACGACGTCCGTGGCGCGGTGCAGGCCGATGTCGAGCAGCGCGGCCGCCGCGAGGCTGGACGTGTAGCCCTCCGAGCACACGATCACCCATTCGACGTCGTCGCCGACGGCCTCGGGCAGCCTGGCATCGCTGGTCGGGTCGCAGCGCCACTCCAAGACGTTGCGCTCGATCACCAGCGCGCCGGGGATCTCGCCCTCGCGCAAACGCTGGGCCTGCGGCCGGATGTCGACCAGCACCGCCCCGCGCCGGATCGCGTCGGGCACTTCGGCGGCGGGAAGACGACGGAGGCGGCGCCGGGCGGATCTCAACACGACGTCGATGCGGCTCATCACGGTCCTTCCGGTTGGTCGGTCAGTTCGGTCCGTTGGCGGCGCAACCGATTTCGGCCGGTCACCTCGTAGTAGGACATCGCGGTCAGCGGCGGCGAGTAGGCATGCACGCTGAGCGACGGCCGCGGTGGGACGGACACCGACACGGGGCGCGGCGCCCACACCACGTCGTGCACCCAACCCAGGGGAAACCCGGCCTGATCGCCGGCGTCCAATCGGCGGTGCCGCAGGGCGCGGCCGTCCCACCGGAACTCGTTGAGCGACCCGGACACGACCGTCAGCGCGCCCAGGGATCCGCCGTGGTCGTGCAGCTCGGTGTGATGACCGGGGACCCAGCTGATCAGCCAGACGTCCAGCTCCTCGTCACCGTGGATGCGGGTGAACCAGCGGCGCGACTCGGGGATCCCGCCCGGGGGCAGCAAGTGGTCGCACCGTCCGCTCAGCACATCGTCGGCGGCCTGGTCGGTGGCGTGCAGGAGGTCGGGAACCCGCAGGCGGGTGGGCCCGGACGCCGGGGACGAGATGGTGCGCGGGCGCAACGCGGCCGGGGCGGCGACGGGCGCACGGCTCGCTAAGGGCAACGACATGGTGGAGCTCCAGAGAAAGGGGTTCGGACGGGCGGCGGCGGGTTAGGGCCGACAACACTCGCAAAATCCGAAGCGCTCCATCACGGCCGCCAGTGTTGCATAGATTGGCAGGGTGCGCTGGTGCGGTCATCGACCCCGACTGTGGGGCACGGTCGTCGTCGTTGCGGTCGGGTTGTCGGCGGTCGCGGGGTGCTCGCCGGGCGCCCCGACCGGCACGCCCGCGTCCTCGCCGGCGCGGCCGGCGGGCCCCGGCGCGGCGCCGCCGGGGGCGGTCGGGCTGTCCCCCGCCGGCGTGACGACCCGGGTCGACGTTCCCGCGAATTCGACCGAGGAAGAGTATTACCAGGCCTGTCACGCCGCGAAAGTGTGGATGGACGCCCAGCCCAGGACCGGTCAGTCGCTGTTCGAGCCCTATCTGGGGATGGTCCAGGCCGCACCGTCGGGCACCGCGGGCAGCTGGAACGCCCGCTGGGCGGACCTGACGCCGGCCCGGCAGGCGGCCGTGATCACGGCCGCGCGGGCCGCCGCCAACGACGAATGCGGCTAGCCCGTTCGAACTCGTGCGCGATTGAATTCACGGGTACATAAAGTGCCCACCCGGCCGGTGCCGGGCGCTCGCGCCGCGCAAAATGAAGGCATGCCGGAGGGACGCCGATCCTCACCCACCCGCGTGGCCCTGGCGCTGGGCAGCGGCGGGGCCCGCGGCTACGCCCACATCGGGGTGATCGAGGCGCTGCGCGCCCGCGACTACGAGATCGTCGGGATCGCGGGCTCGTCGATGGGCGCGCTGGTCGGCGGGCTGGAGGCGGCCGGGCGCCGCGACGAATTCGCCGACTGGGCGAAATCCCTGACCCAGCGCACCATCCTGCGGCTGCTCGACTTTTCGATCAGCGCGGCCGGGGTGATGCGGGCCGAGAAGATCCTGGACGCCGTGCGCGACATTCTCGGGCCGGTCGCCATCGAGGAGCTGCCCATCCCCTTCACCGCGGTGGCGACCGACCTGCTGGCCGGCAAGTCGGTGTGGTTTCAGCGCGGTCCCGTCGACGAGGCGATCCGCGCATCCATCGCCATCCCGGGCGTGATCGCCCCGCACGAAGTGGACGGGCGCCTGCTGGCCGACGGCGGCATCCTGGACCCGCTGCCGATGGCCCCCCTGTCGGCGGTCAACGCGGACGTGACCATCGCGGTGAGCCTGTCCGGCAGCGAGTCGATCGCGGCGCGCGACGACGAGGCCGGCGCCACGGCCGAGTGGCTGAATCGCATGGTGCGCAGCACCTCCGCGCTGCTCGACACCGCCGCCGCCCGGTCGCTGCTCGACCGGCCGACCGCGCGAGCCGTGCTGGGCAGGTTCGGCGGGTCCACCGGGGAAGCGGACAGCTGGTCGGAGGATCTGGACGCGGAATCGCCTGGGGCCGAAGACGATACGGCCGCTGAACTGGCCGAGATCGGGCCGGAGATCCCGAAGCTGGGCAGCTTCGAGGTGATGAATCGGACGATCGACATCGCCCAGGCCGCGCTGGCGCGCCATACGCTGGCGGTCTACCCGCCCGATCTGTTGATCGAGATCCCCCGCTCGACGTGCCGGGGCCTGGAGTTTCACCGGGCGGCCGAGGTGATCGCCGTGGGCCGCGCGCTGGCCGACGAGGCGCTGGACGCCTTCGAGAACGACCGCGCCGCGCTACCCGCGACCGAGGACTGAAACCCACACTACCGCAACGGTTTTGATCACACACCCAAGAACCGCGCGACGGCGGACGCCTCGCGACGGCCCTGCTCGCGTCCGGCCAGCGCCGAGTCGACGCGGCACTTGGGGTCCAGCGGATTGGACCCGAACGCGGCCAGCGAGCCGGAGTCGGCGAAAACCGCGAGCGCCGCGCCGGCGAAGGAGGCGACCTCCGCGGCCGGCGCGGGGCCGAACGGCGACGGCGCGTCCGCACCCGAGGGCACCAGCACCACCGCCGCGTCGCAATCGGCGGCCACGCCGAGGTTGATCGTGCTGCCAACCCCACCGTCCATGTAGCGCCGGCCCGCGATCGCCACCGGCGGCCACGCGCCGGGTACCGCGCAGCTGGCCGCCACCGCGTCGACGAGGTCGACGCCGGAATCGCGGTCGAAAACCACCAATTCGCCGGTGGCGACGTCGATTGCGGTCACCCGAAGCTCCCGGTCCGGCCAGTCGTGCGACGGCAGGCGCTGCGCGATCACCCCGCGGCGCACGGGCGGCGGAACGGTCTGCGTCGCCACGGCCACGGCACCGATCCGCCGCAGCTGCTGCCGCGTCCGGTCCGAGGGATCCGGGTAGGGCTCGGCCAGGGCGGACAGGAACATCGCGGTGATGGTTTCGACGTCCACACCCGAATCGATCTCGGCCGACGATTCGGCGACCTGCCGGTCGAACAGCGCGTCGAGCGTGCTGCCACTGCCGATCTGCGCGGCGACCGCCGAACCCGCCGAGGTCCCCACCAGCACGTCCGAGCCCAGCAATAGTTCCGCCGCCGCCGGCGACGCATCGGCGATGCCGCGCAGAACGCCTGTCTCCCAGGCTATTCCCGCAATTCCCCCGCCCGCCAGCACAAGCGCCCGTCTGTTCGCCACGGGTTATCGCCGAGCGCTCGGCAGCGCGTGCTGCGCGTCCTGAACCGAAGCGCTCAGATCCGCCCGCCGCAGCGGGTGCGCGGGCGGGTCGGGCAGGATCACGCTCCTCTCGACCCGCAGCGCGGCGTCGACGTGGACCAGCTCACCGGGATCGAGCAGACGCCAGCGCGGGTCGGTGTCCATGCGTTCGGTGGCGAACACCACCGACGGGCGGGTACACAGATGCTCCGATCGCGCGTGAATTCGCTTGGTGCGCAAGTCGAATTCGGGGGCCTGGGTGGGGTCGTCGCCGGACCGGTCCAGGACGTAGAGTTCGTGGGTTTCGGGGTACCGCAGCGCCCACATGTCGGTCGCCGTGCTCAGTAACACGTTGACCGCGTAGATCGGCACGTTCGCCGCGAGCCATTTCATGGCGTCGGCCACGCCCGCGGCCACGTCGCCGTCGAGCGCGCGGATCGAGGCCGTGATCAACGCGAACACGCGCTCGGAATCGGTGTCGCCCAGGACCAAAGCGTCCGTGCCGACCTCGCGCAGCCGTTCGTCGAGGACGTCGAGCCCCTCCAGCACGCCGTTGTGCGCGAAGATCCGCCCGTCCTGCAGGAACGGGTGGGTGTTGCGGACGTCGAGCGAACCGGTCGTCGCGTAGCGCACGTGCGCGATGAACGTCGTGCCGGTCAGCTCGTGGGCCTCGGCGGCGAACGCGGCGTCCTCCCAGGCCGCCATGGGCTGCTTGTCCAGCCGTGGCCGGCGCCCTTCGTCGAAGACACCCAACCCCGTGCCGTCCGGGTTCCTCTTGCTCTGTTCGGCCAGGCTGTCGGGGGCGTCCAGCAACCAGAACGTCGCCGAGCAGACCCGCGTCCCGGCATGGAGCCCGAAGAGTCGACACATGGTCTCGACGGTACCCAAGCGTCGAGTCCGGAACTCAGTCCCGGGCCTCGACCACCCAGTAGCCATGCTCGGCGTAGCGCGCCCGGATGGCCTTCTTGTCGTACTTGCCCACGCTGGTGCGGGGAATCTCCTCGACGAACGCCCACCGCTCGGGCAGCCACCACCGAGCCACCTTCTCCGCCAGGAACTTTCGCAGATCCTCCGCGCTGACCGCGGCGCCTTCCTTGGCCACCACGACGGCCAGCGGCCGTTCCTGCCACCGCTCGTCGGGCACGCCGACCACCGCGGCCTCGACCACGTGCGGATGCCCGACCAAGTCGTTCTCCAATTCGACCGAGGAGATCCACTCGCCACCGGACTTGATGACGTCCTTGGCCCGGTCGGTCAGGGTGACGAATCCTTGCTCGTCGATCCGCCCCACGTCGCCAGTGCGCAGCCAGCCGGAGTCGAACTTGGAGTCGTCGGCCGTCAGGTAGTAGGAGCCGGCGATCCACGGGCCGCGGACTTCCACCTCGCCCACGGCCTCGCCGTCGTTGGGCAGCACCTGCCCGTCGTCGTCGACTATCCGCATTTCCACCCCGCAGACCGGCCGGCCCTGGGTGGCGCGATACGCCCAGTGCCGGTCGTCGGGCGTTCCCGGCGGCGGCCACGCCATGGTGGCCATCGGGGAGGTTTCCGTCATGCCCCACAGCTGCCGGATCTGCACGCCGTGCTTTTCCTCGAACGTGCGCATCAGCGAGACCGGTACGGCCGAGCCGCCGCAGACCACCAGCCGCAACGACGACATGTCGTGATCGGGTTCGTCCTCGAGGCGATGCAGTACGTCGTTCCAGATGGTGGGCACCGCGCCCGCGAGGGTCGGCCGCTCGTCCTCCACCATCCGGATCAGCGACCGCGCGTCCAGGTGGCAGTCGGGCAACACCAGGTCGGCGCCGGCCATCAGCGCCGCATAGGGCAGGCCCCACGCGTTGGCGTGGAACATCGGCACGATCGGCAGCACGCTGTCCACGGAACCCACGCCGATGCCGTTGGTGGTGCAGGCCGCCATGGTGTGCAGGTAGCTCGAACGATGGCTGTACACCACGCCTTTGGGGTTGCCGGTGGTGCCGCTGGTGTAGCACATGGCGGCCGCGGACTTCTCGTCGATCTCCGGCCAGTCGAACTCGGTGGGCTCGCCGGCGAGCACGTCGGCGTACCGGAGCACGGTCTTGCCCGAGCCCTCGAACGCGGAGGTGTCCCCCTCCCCCACGACGATCGCCGTGTGCACGGTCTTGAGGTCGCCCAGCACCGGGGCGAGCAGCTTGGCCAGCGACGCGTCGACCAGCACCACCTGGTCTTCGGCCTCGTTGGCGACATAGACGATCTGTTCGGCGAAGAGGCGGATGTTCAGCGTGTGCAGCACGGCGCCCATCGACGGCACCGCCAGGTAGGTCGCCAGGTGTTCGGCGTTGTTCCACATGAACGTCGCAACCCGCTGATCCCCGGTGATGCCGAGGCGGCGCAATCCGTTCGCCAGCCGCGCGGCGTCCTGACCCAGTTCCCGGTAGCTCGCGCGCCGGTAGCCGTCATCGGTAGCGGTGGTGACCGTGCGCGCGCCGTGCACGCCGCAGCCGTGCCGCATGATCGCGGTGATCGTCAACGGAAAGTCCTGCATCGTGCTGTCCATTGAGGTACCGCCTTTTCAAGCGTCGCCTGATGTCAACCCGCGGGACGCGGTTCGACCGCGCCGCGGGCCGGCGGCGAAGCGCCGTCGGCAGCCTCCACCCTAAGCCTCGCCGGCGCCGGCGATCGCCGCTACGCGAAGACGGGCTCGCGCTGGGGCAGCTCGCGGAGTCCGGTGGTCGGCGCCTCGGCCGGCCCGGGGCCCGCGGCGATCGGCAGCACGGTGACCGCGCCGGCGTGGTCGGCGATGTAGAGGTATCGGCCGTCGGGGCTTTCGACCACGCAGGACGGGTGCTTGACCGCGCCGATGTCGGCGATGACGTCGTGCGTTCGCGTGCACACCACCACGACGCGGTCGTCGCTGACCAGGTAGGCGCGTCGGCCGTCGCAGCTCAGCGCCAAGCGGGTGAGCGGGCCGGCCACCTCGCTGAGCTTGCGCGTGCCGGTGATCTTGCGGGTCCGGGTGTCGATGACGTCGAGCACCGCGCCCACGACGGGGCCACAACTGGCGATGTAGGCCGTGCCGCCGTCGGCGCTCAGCGCGACGTCGCGAATGGGCAGACCCAGGTCATAGGAGCCGACGACGCGGCCGTCGGACCGCGCCCCGGTCGCGATGACGACCAGCTGGCCGCCGGACGCCCCGTTGGTGGCGGCGTACACGTGCCGCCCGTCGGGGCTGATGCGGACGCAGTCGGCGGTGGTCCCGGGGGTGGTGGCGAGGTCGACCACCTCGAAGTCGCCCGTGGTGGCGTCGACGACCGCGACGTCGGCGCCGGTAGCGCCGTTGCGGCTGGCGTACACGAAGCGCCCGTCGGCGCTCACGGTCAGGTCGCTGACGTGCGACGCCAGCGGATGCGTCGCGACGTGCGCGTTGGTGGTGAGGTCGACGACGGCGATCCAGTCATACGCCGCCGACGCCGCGCTGATGTAGGCGCGTGGGGCGTCCCCACCGCTCAGGGCGATCGCGAACGGTTCGTCGATGCCCAGCGTCTGCACCACCCGACGGGAATCGGTGTCGATGATCGACACCGTGTCGCCGCCATGGTTGGCCACCACGAGCCGACTGCCGTCACCGTCGATGCGGATGTCACTGATCGGACCGTTTCGCACCGGGATCTGCACCACCGGGGCGTCGTGGAATCGGAACGTCCGCTCATTCCGGTCGTCGGAGAAGGCCTTGCGGTCATTCATACCGCTCACGCTGCACCGCCTTTGCTATGTTGTCGGCACGGGGGCGAAGTCGCCGGACTTGCGCGACGATCGGCCTCCGGATCCAGGAGGATCTCAGCACCGAAAGGCGCTGAAGCGACTGGTTTTTGCGAGTCTACCGGCCGAAATTCGCGTCCAAGCGGGTCGAAATCCCCCGACGTTAGCTACGTCACTCCCCGCACTCAGGTTCTGCTCAGGCTTTCAATTACGCTGTATCGCAGTCGCTTACCCGTAGCGAAAGCGACGCAAACGCGCATCCGGCGGATTTCGCGTACGCCGCTAACGTCGCCGGTCAACGTGTTGGCGTCGTCCAGGTTAAGAAATTCTCAGGCTGTGCGCGCGAAGAGGGAAAGATCACACCGGTTCGCTAGCTGAATTGGGTTTGTGGACGGGCCAATGCGGCGCCATCGACGATGATATCGAGCTTTTCGTTGTAAAAGGCCACCAGACCGGCGATCTGGCCGACGGCCGGCAACGGGTAGTGGTAGGTCCAGGCCAGGTCGGGGTGCAGCGTGTCGCCGGACCGCACCGACCAGTATCCCGACGTCACGCCCTTGTACGGGCAAAGCGTCTGCGTCGTGCTGGGTTCGAGGTGCTCGAAGGAGATGTCGGTCGGGTCGATGTAATACCTTGTCGGCAAACCTGTTTCGAACAGCAATACCGGAGAACTGGTGTCCGCCAGCACAATTCCGTCAAGTTTGACTCGAATGTGCCGGTGCGAGCGCAGCGCGTCAACGCGCGAGTAGGGATTGCGCGGGTGGCCGTAGATAGGCTCGTCTTCCTCGAACCACCGCAGCCGATTCCATTCGAATCGCACGGTGCCGGCGACGGGCCCGTCGCCGTCGGGGTCGAACACCCGCGCGGCGGACGGGTGCGTCTGGCCGGCGCCCTCGATGGAGTGCAGCCGCGACGGACCGAATTGCACGCGCTGCGGGTGGTTTTCGTCGCGCAGGAACTCCGCACGGACATCGGCCAGCGGGATGTAGTACTGCGGGTAATACGGAACTTCCCACACATACAGCGCGGCGGTGGTGTCGAAGATCAACGCGTCCCCGAGGTAGCCGCGCACCCGGCGCGGCGCCGGCTCGACCCTGCCGCGCGCGGCGGCCATCTGGGGGTAGTCGCGCTCGGCGGTCACGGCTGATCCTTCGATGCCAGCCCGGCCGGGGCGTGGGCGATCGCCGCGCGGATGGCGTCGGCGAGCGCCAGGGCGCTTTCCTCGGTGAGTTCCAGCGCCACCCGCGCCGACGGCCCCAGCTCCGGGTTGATGACGTCGATGTTCACCGTGTGGCCGTAGGCGGCGTGCACGGGATGGTCGACGTACACGGTCGCGCGGCTGGCGCCGAACCACCCCGTGGCGCCCTTGCCGCTGCCGTCGATCGCGACGTGTTCGGTGAGATAGGTGCACATGAGCGGCGAAACCTAACCTTTCAGGTGGGTGGCGAAGAACTCGTCGATGCGGCGCCAGCCGTCGACCGCGGCCTCCGGCCGGTACGCGGGGCGATCGACGGAGAAGAACGAGTGACCCGCGCCCGCGTAGGAGTGGAACTCGTGCGGCTTGTTCAGCCTGTTCAGCTCCTCGTCCAGGGCGGCCACCGCCGAGGGCGCCGGGAACCGGTCGTCGAGGCCGAACAGGCCGAGCAGCGGGCAGCCGAGCTGGGGTGCCAGCTGCAGGATCGGCTTCATGACCTTGGGCATGCCCTCCGGCGGATCCTCGACGATGAACGCCCCGTAGCAGTCCACCGCGGCGTCGAACGGCAGCGAGCACGCCGCCAGGTAGGCGTGCCGGCCGCCCGAACAGTGCCCGATGACGCCGAACTTGCCGTTGGCGCCCGGCAACGAACGCAGGTGCTCGACCGCGCCCGCGACGTCACCGACGAGCCGCTCGTCGGGCACCCCGCCCGCGGCGCGCGCCGCCGCCGCGGCGTCGTCGGGCGACGCGCCCGGGGCCTCGCGCGAATAGAGGTTCGGCGCGACGGCATGGTATCCGCTGACGGCGAGGCGCCGGACGAACTCCTTGGTCTCGCGGTCATAGCCCGGCATGTGATGGATCCACACCACTCCGCCGCGCGTCCCCTCCGCCAAGGGGGAAGCCCGGTAAGCCTCGATCTCGTCGCCGCCGTGCCCGGTGATGGTGATGGTCTCCGCGCGGATGGCGTCTGGACTGGGCGCGTTCATCGCGACTCCTCGTGGGCTGGCCGACACCGGGAGCGGGGCGCATGGGGCTGGCCCCGGGCCGCCCCGCCGGAAACCAAGGTATCGGAAAAACCCGAGCGCTCAGCGCCGCTTGTCGCGCACCTTGTAGGTCGACGGCCATGACTTGCGGGACTCGTCGCCGGTCAACGGGGTGCCCGCGCCCCCCACCTTCACGTTGTAGGCCTCCTTGCCCGGGCCGACCTCGCGGTTCGCGTGTTCCTGGGCGAGGTAGTAGAGCTCGTCGATGGTCGCCTCGTCGTAGGCGACGAACGAGGTTTCCCGCTCGAGGTCGTCGATGCCGACCAGCATCCGCTGGGCCAGGAACCGCGACGCGAGGGCCGCCAGGGCCAACAGGGTGAACGGAACGATCCAGTAACACGCGTAGGACAGCGGGGTCGTGGTGTCCAGGATCGTGGCGTCGCCGCGCGCGATCGGCGGGATCGCCGACGACACCGCCATGCCGGCCGCCGTCGCCAACCAGATCCAGCTCAGGACGCCGACCATCCGGCCGAACAGCCCGGTCTTGACGACATCGGCCGGGTGTTCCGCGGCGGCGGAGGGGCGCACGAACGGCTTGCCGGTAAGCGTGCCGACCAGCACCACCAGGAAGAACCCGGCGGCGCTCAGCGGCAGCATCCACCGCTGGGCGAACGGGGATCCCAGCGCGAAAGTCAGCGCCGTCAAGACCAGAAACACTGCGGCGGAACCGATTTCGAACGTACGTTCCGGCTTGCCGGTGACGCTTTCGAGCACCAGCGCGATGGCCGCGACAACCAACCCGACAATCGCGGCGGCGGAAAGCGGAACGTTTCCGACGAGCACCCAGTACGCGATCCACGGCGCAAGACCAGAGAGCATGCCCACGATGGGTCAGTGTATGAGTGGTGGTTCGCGGCGCGGTCGGCAGGCCGAACATTTGGTCCGCAGGGCCACCCGGGGCGCCGGCGAGCCGCGATGGCCCTGTCACCAACGCCTTTGCGATCGGAGGGCTTATGGCCCTTGGCAATCCGTGTGTGGCAGGGCCAGGGTTGAGGTCCTACGCTGGTAAACGGTGGCGGGGTCTCCGAGCTGTCAGCCAGGGCAGAGCAAGGCTAGGTCGAGCGATGGAGCGTCACGCTGCACCCGCCGAAGGCGTGGTGGCAATCGGCGCATCCGCCGGGGGCATCGAAGCGCTGTGCGAATTGGCTGCGGGGATGCCGGCCGACCTTCCGTTCGCCGTCATGATCGTCATCCACATGAGCCGGGGCACGCCTTCCCTCCTGGCCGAGATCATCGACCGCAGCGGCCCCATGCCGGCGGTCGCGGCGGTCGACGGCGCGCCGTTGGAAGCCGGCCGGATTTACACCGCGGTGACCGACCGCCATCTGCTGGCGCGGGCCGATCACGTGGTGCTGTGGGATGGACCACTGGAATACGGTCGGCGGCCCGCGATCGACATCCTGTTTCGGTCCGTGGCCTCCGACTACGGCCCCCAAGCGATCGGCGTCCTGATGTCGGGGATGCTCGACGACGGCGTGGCCGGACTACGCGCCATCAAGGCCGCGGGCGGGACGACCGTCGTCCAAGAGCCCTCGGACGCGCTGTTCCCCGACCTGCCTACAAACGCGCTGCGGGCCGGCGTTGTGGACCATACGGCGGCGGCAACCGACATCGGGGGTCTCATCGCGCGGCTGGCTCACGGCGTCATCGAAGACCCGGCGGCGGATACCGGCTAAAACCTCTGCGGCGCAGAGCCTCTCACGCGTTCTTCAGCGCCATCGCCAGGAAATCGAGCCGCCACAGCGACTGGAACAGCTTGCGCCCGAAGTCCCGTACCAAATCGGCGTTGTCCGGGCCCACGTCGTCGCGCCGCGCCATGGACTCGATGATCTCGCCTATCGTGCGACGGCCGTCGACCTGCGCAACGAAGGGCAGCTGGGCCGGGTTGAGCTTCAGCGTCGTGCCGGGCAGGTGAATTTCCTCGCCCCTGAGTAGGCAGGCCGTCCGCAGCAGCGGGACGTAGTCCAGCGCCGCGGCCGTCGAGAAATCGATCGCGTAGTGCTCTTTGGGACGTTCCGGGCGGCAGGCGATGAAGAAGTGGCTGGCGTTGGCAGGCTGCAGGCGTTCCATCACCGACCAGAGTTCGGCGTCGGGCAATTCGTCGAGCATCGCCTGGAACCGGCTCGCCGGCGCGACGAAGTCGTGCGGGTAATACGGCGTCTTGTGGAACCAGCCCTGGAACGCCAGCTCGGCGGAGTCGACCAGGTCCAGGCATTCGGCAACGGTGTAGGCGCGCTGGCGGCGGTGCAGGAACGTGTCGACCAGGGCGCCGTCGGACACCAGGTCGCGTGCCCCCTTGAGGTAGGTGCGGACGGGATGATCGGCCGGCAACACCGCGAGCGCCTCCTTGACCAATTGGACCGACGCGTCGTCCTGCGTCAGCCCCAGGTCGCGGAAGGCCGATTCGAGCATGTCGACACCAAGCCGGCCGTACTTCGCGTAGAGCATGACGCCCAGCGCGCCTTCGGTGCGCAGGCACCCGCCGAGCGCCTTGAGCCCGGCCAGCGGATCCGCCATGTGGTGCAGGACGCCGGTGGACACGATGAGGTCGAAGTCGCGATGCAGGGTCGACACCTCTTCGATGGGCAGCAGGCGCAGTTCCAGGTTGTCCAGGCCGTGCTTGTCCTTGAGGAACTGCTGGTGCTTCAGCGCCGACCGGCTGACGTCGATCGCGACCACTTTGGCGCCGCGGTTCATGAAGGCGAAGAGGGCCGCCTGGAAGGTGCCACAGCCCGCAATCAGGATGTCGAGGTCGGGCTTGTAGTCCCGGTCCGGCCACAACACCCGGTGCGCCCAGAAGGGATCGAACCAATCCCAGTGGTTCTTGCTCCACGCCGCCAGGTCGGTCACCGGAGGCGGATACTCCCAGCGATCGTATTGGCGGGAGACCTCGTCGCCCCGCGGATCGTCGGTCACTTCGGCGCACCCTCCTTCGCGGTGGCGGTCGCGACCAACTTACTGTGCCCGGCGCACACTCACATCAGCGGCGGCCCCGGGATCAGCCAGATCAGCGAACTGTCGATCTGCCCCCGGTACTGCGGGCAGTAGGCCGCCACCGACAGGCCGACGAAGTAGCTGGATTCCCTCATCGTGAGCTCGGTGTCGTGCTTGACCTTCATCGCCAGCACGCTCGCATTCGCGCCGTTGTCGAACCCGGCGCACACCCTGTGGCCCATCGCGATCGCGGTGTCGCTGTCGCGGACCTCGATCCCGTAGTTCGCGAGTGACGCGATGAACGCATCATCGGCCGGATCGGCCGACGCAGACGCCGGGGAAAGCGGCGTAGCGCCGAGCAGCAAGAGCGCACAGGCTAACGACCACTTCCCGCGACGGCGGTTCATGCCGGAGTGGGCGTTCATCTCGCCGGCGCCTACGGGGATCCGTTGACGATGCGGTCGCGGATGGCGCTGGCGGTGGTGAGATGCGCCTCCGCGGAATTCATGAATTCGCCCGCGTGGCGCGCCTCGTTCGTGTCGCGATCCTCGATCGCAGCGACGCAGAAATGGGAGGCGGCGTCGAAGTCGTCGAGGCTGGCTTGCAACGCGTCGGTGAGCTCCTTGTCGGGGGACGGCATATGCCCTTGCAGGAAGCTCGCCGCCTCGTGGCCGTCGCGGCAGGCCGCCCCGAGAGCGGCGTAGTCCTGGGTACCGATGGCAAAGGTCGCCTTGCCCATCGCGATTCCCAACTCCTGCATGTGGTCCTTGGTCATTTCGACCCAACCGCGCACCGCCTGGGCGTGAGACGTGCTCGTGGTGGTCGTGCCGCCACCGCCGTTGCGGTTTCCAGACGAGCAGCCCGACACCAAGAGAAGCACCGCCGCAGCGCCCACCATGGCTTGCTTGATCACCACCGGCCTCCTAAACCCCGTGCATGGTGATCTTCGTTCCGGCGGCGCCGGCTAGACAGGGCACAAAGGCTCTAGCTCCGGCAGCGAGGTGCCTCAACGGCGTAGGCGCCACCGCGCGATGCCCGCGAAGAGCACGGCAAGCACTGCCAACATGGCCATGTTCATGAGCCATGCCGAGCTGGAGTGCCGCCAGAGCGACTCGTTCGCAACCCCCGCCACCAGCTTGGTCAGATCGGCCGTCGACGCAGTGGCCGCGAACCCCCATCGTCCGGGAGTCAGCCAGGCCAGGGCCTCCATCAGCGGTCGGCCGGTCACCGGGATGAAACCGCCCGCGAGCACCAGTTGCGCCATCAGGGTCATCGCCAACAGCACGATGACCTGGTCGCCGGTGCGCGCGAGAGCCGAAAGCGCAAGCCCGAGAACGACCGCCACCACGCACGTCGCCGCGACACCGACGAACAACTCGAAGGTCGGGCTGCCCAAGACCACCGCACTCGACGGGCCAGGCTTGCCGATCGAAGGCGCCGTGACGATCAGGACGAGTATCGCGGATTGCATCACCGCTACCGCGCCGAAGACGGTCGTTTTCGCCAGCAGGTATGCCGACGCCGACAGTCCCGCCGCCCGCTCGCGCCGGAAGACGGCGCGTTCGCCGACGAGATCGCGGACGGTGAGTGTGGTTCCCATCAGGATCGCCGCGAAGCTCGTCAACGCGACGATGTGCTTGGCTTCGAACGGCGGTGCGCCAAGCGCCGGCAGGTGGCTCAGGCCCGCATGGCCCGTGACGGTCAACGGCAGCAGGCCGACGACGAACGGCAACACCGCGAGAAAGGCGAGGTAACCCCGGTTCGCCGCGAGCAACCGCACCTGGCGGCGTGCGAGCGTCGACGTTTGGCGCCACACGCCGCCGGGGCGGTTGCCACGTCGGCTGCACCGGCGCGGCGCGGCACCCGGCGTCCGCGGCCCGGGAGCCCCGGCCCTGCATGAATCGTCGGTGCAGAGCGTCCGGATCGGCGCATACCTTCGTGAAGATGTCGGCCCAATCCGACGCTCCCAGGTAGGAACTGAGCCGATCGGGTGGGCCGCAGAAAACCGTCTTGCCGCCGGGCGCGAGCAACAGCACTTGGTCGCACATGTCCAGGAACGTCAACGAGTGCGTCACCACCACGACCACGCGGCCCGCGTCGGCCAACCGGCGCAGCATCGCCATCACCGAGCGGTCCAGGGCCGGATCCAGCCCCGTCGTCGGTTCGTCGAGCACCAATAGCTCAGGGCCGGTCAGCAATTCGACCGCCACCGACACGCGCTTACGCTGGCCGCCCGACAACTTCTCGATGCGGGTGTCGGCGTGCGGCGAGAGCTCGAGTTCGGAGAGCACCGTGCTGATCACCCGCCCGCGTTCGGCTGCGGTGGTGTCGGCGGGCATTCGGAGTTCCGCCGCGAACCGCAGCGCCTGTGCGACGGTGAGTCGGCCGTGCACCAGATCGTCCTGGGGCACCATCCCGATCTCGCCGCGCATGGCGTGCACGGCCCTCTCCTGGAAAGCCACCGTCCCGCCGGTCGGCCGCTGCGCCCCGGCGGCGACCTTGGCCAGCGTCGACTTGCCCGCGCCCGATGGACCGATCACGGCGGTCAGGGTGCCGGGGCGCGCCGTGAACGAAACCCGTTCCAGGAGAACTGTTTTGCCGTCTACGCAGAGGGTGACATCCCGCATCTGCAGGCCATCGGTCGCCGCGGGCCGGACGCGATTCTCCCGGTCGACGCTCGGACCTATCGGGATCGACCCGAACGGTGTTGCCGGGAATCGCCAACGGGCACGCATATCCGTGGCGTCGTCGGTCCGGTTACGCAGGGTGATCGGCAGCGTGGGCTTGTCGTTATTCATCGAGATCTCTCATCCGAGGAAGTACGCGAGTGGGAGGACAACGAGCAGTGAATCGATGCGGTCGAGTAGGCCGCCGAACCCGGGCAGCCAGCCACCGGCGTCCTTGACCTGGGCCTGTCGCTTGAGCATGGACTCGAGCAGGTCCCCGAACAGACCGCCGATGGAGACGGCGATGAG
Source organism: Mycobacterium sp. E2989 (assembly GCF_001667595.1). Lineage (NCBI taxonomy): Bacteria > Bacillati > Actinomycetota > Actinomycetes > Mycobacteriales > Mycobacteriaceae > Mycobacterium > Mycobacterium sp. E2989. The sequence continues at coordinate 63,639 of NZ_LZJX01000059.1, forward strand.
TAGGCCGACGGAGATGGTGCCCAGGAGCGTGAGGATTACGAACGCGCCGGCAATGGCGCCGACCATCCCGCCGATGGTCTTGTTGGGACTCAGCGGGGACAGCGGCCTGCGCGCCCATCGCATGCGGCGCAACCCTTTTCCGCCACACCAGGCCGCGACGTCGGTGGCCGCGACGGCGAAGCACAACAGATACGCGTCCGCCCCCACCATGACGAGGTGGGAAAGCGACCAGCAGATCCACACCGACGCGAACGCGGCGGACGCGGCCCGCCTGGCGCCGTTCTCGACGTCGCCCTCGAGGACGGAGGGCACCACGCACAGCAGCACGACGATCGGCGCGAACTGGAGAAGCGTGGGGCGCAGCCACGCCGCGATCGGGTATGCCACGGCCAGGACCACGAGCACGTAGGTGTCGGCGCGGCCGAGCTTGACCAGTCGCGCGTACTCGATCACCGCGACGACAGCCAGTGCCGCGGCCAACCCCGCCGCCGTGCCGTGGCCGGCCCAGACGGGGAGCCCGACAGCCGGTGCGATCAGCACCCAGGTGCGCCACTTCTGGACCAACTCCTGCTTGCGCGAGAGCACGACGGCGATGCCCGCGACCGCGAGGATCGCCACCGTGACCCACATCAGGAACACAGCCCGCGAATACATGTGAACGTGCAGCGGACCCAGGTCGATGTTGAGCGACATCCGCCGATCGAGACGAGGCAACCAGTGCTCGACGAGTGACATTGTGGGCCGCCGGCTCTACGACGCCAGCGCGAAGCGGTCATCGGCCACGACGTCGCCCCGCAGTGCCAGCACCCGCGACCGCAGTTGCGATGCGGAGGTGGTGTGGGGATCGACAGGCGTTCCGAGGCGTACCTCCATCGGGCCGGGCGAGAAGCTGCCGTCCTTCGGTAGCACCTCGGCAGTCCCCACGATCGCCACCGGAACGATGGGCACCCCGCAGTCTCGTGCCAGACGTATTGCGCCGTAACGGAATTCGCCGATGGTGCCGTCTGTGGACCGCGTTCCCTCGGGATAGATGACGACGGTCCGTCCCGCGCGCAGCGCCGGACCGACGGCCGCGAACAGCGCGTCGTAGTTGCCGTCGCCCGAGCGTCGCACCGGCAGTATTCCGATCAGCGAGGTCGCGATGAAGCGTCGCACCGGCACGTCGAACCAGTAATCGGCCGCCGCGCCGAAGACCGGGCGAGCTGTGGACGGCAACGCCGCCACCAGCACCGCGGTGTCGGCGTGCGAGGCGTGATTGGCGACGACGATGCAGCCGCCCTCGACGTCCCATCGCCCGGTCACGGCGAGGCCGCCGGAGACGGCGCACACCGTCCGCCACAGCCAGTGGCGAAGGACGCTCGCAATCCGATTGATGGTCATGCGGCCACCTGCGCCATGGGCAGCGTGACGGCGTCGAACCGCTGGTGAGTCACGATGAACGGCTGCGTGATCGCGTCGAACTGCTCGAACAGCGCGAGGCGCTCGGTCGTTTCGACCGGCGTTTCGTGCGCGCGCCGCGTCTTCAACTCGCGATGGGCGGCCCGCAGCCGCAGGACGGTGGTGATCAGCGATCCGTTCACCAACTGCGCCAGCAGGATCGGCATGGCGATGGGAAAGGCCGTGGCCAGCACGAGGAACAGGCAGCGTTCGGTCTTGCCGAGCGGTCCGCCGTTGCGGCGCGTGAGGCCCGCCGCGGCGACGGCCAGCGACGCGAAGGTCGGCAGCGTGGCGGCTAGCGCGGCCAGCAGAACCTGAAGCACGGGCCAGGACAACCAGTGCAATCCGGAGCCGTGCTGCCGCGCAGCCCAGACCGCCAGGCCCGCGAAGCCGAGCAGGTCTGCGGTGCGGTCGCCGAGTTCGTTGACCACGAAGCCCCACGGCCGGCTCACGCGACGCGCTCGGGCGACCGCTCCGTCAAGGTTGGCGCCGGCCAGCCGGATCACCATGAAGACCGCCGCCAGCGGCCACCAGCCGAACGCGATGGCGGTTCCGGCGGCACCGGCCGCGGCGACACCGGCGGCGGTAAAGAGGTCCGGAGACACTCGCCGAGCCACCGCAATGTCGACGATCGGGGCCAGCCTTGCGGTGAACCACGGCTTCAATGCGTACAGGCCGGCCGTGCGGGTTCGACGAGTAGTCGAAGGGGCTGCGTGACGGGTAGCGACGTTGGTGTTTATGGCCGGCTCCTTTCGTTTCCTGCCTACGCGGGATGCGCCACCTGGTGGCGGCGCGTGCGATAAGTAGATGCGGGCCGACTGACTACCGATCCCAAATCGTTACGTCGTCGTCGCGTTGGCCCCGGCTGGCCAACATGAGGTGATCACCTCATGGGCGTGAGCGGATCGTGAGTGACGGTGCGGCGCTGACCCGGGGCTCGGACTTTCAGGGCCACCGCTGCCCGACGGCCTCCATGCGCTACCTGCCTGCACATTCGCGCGTGCCCCCAGTCGGACTCGAACCGACACTGGGCGGATTTTAAGTCCGCTGCCTCTGCCAATTGGGCTATGGGGGCTCGGCGGCGAATCTAGCGCGCATGCGCGAGCCCGGGGACATCGCACCCCGCTCGATTAGGCGAAATGCCCGACGTGCGGTACCGGGTGCCGTCGGTTAGGATCCGCGCCCGCGCGCATTAACCCCGGCTTTCCGGCAGATGACAGATCACATCACTATGTCGCGCGGCAGGACCGTGTTAAAACTACCGACTTCATCGTTAAAAAGCCGTAAACGGCTGTCACGCTGGCGCTTTCGGTCGGGACCGTGGAGTCGTGGGTCGTTAGTGTTACGCCAACGCACAGGGGCCGTTACGCGAACACACAGGTCGACCAACACATGGGGGTCGACTCGTTCCAACATTAGGAGCAATCGATGGCATTTCTGACAACACAGACCGAAGAGATGCTCGCTGCCGAGCAGCTGCTGTCGGGGATCAACACCAACCTGGCCGCACAGAACGCGGGCGCCGCGGCGGCGACCACGGTCATCGCTCCGGCCGCCGCCGACCCGGTGTCGGCCCAGCAGGCCGCGATCTTCTCGGCGTACGGCACCCAGTACCAGGCGATCGCCACCGAGGCGCAAACGCTGCTCGAGAACTACGCCCAGACCCTGGGCATCAGCTCCGGCAGCTACGGGGACACCGAGGCCATCAACGCGGCCCAGGCCACGCTGTCGAGCGCCGCGTCTCCGGCCGCCGCCGCTGCCGCCGCGCCGTCGAACACCCCGCTGGACTGGTTGGCATACCTGCTCGGTAGCACCGGCAACGGCACCAACCCGCAAATGCTCGGCGGGATCTTCGGCCTCTCGAGCAACACCGCCAACCTCTTCAACATCGGCGGCGGCAACTGGGCCTCGGCCGGTTCCGACCTCCTGGGTCTGGCCGGTGGCGGTCTGCTCGACACCTCCGCCGCCGACGCCGCCGGCTCGGCCGCCGACGCGGCGGGCCTTGCCGACACGACCGCGCCGATGGCCGGCGGCGGCATGGCCGGGATCGGCGCGGCGCCAATGGCCGCCGCGGGCCAGGCGAGCCTGGTCGGCAAGCTCTCGGTGCCGCCGACGTGGGCCGCCCCGGCCACCCCGGTGGTGGGCACCAGCGCGGCGCCGCTCGAGACGGTCGGCTGGACCGCCGCCGCGCCGCAGGCCGGCACGGGCGGGATCATCCCGGGGATGCCGGGAATGGGCGCGGCCGCGCGCAACAGCGCCGGCTTCGGTGCACCGCGCTACGGCGTCAAGCCGATCGTCATGCCCAAGCCCACGGCCGTCTAAAACTTCAAATCCCTACAGACAAAAGGAGCGGGAAACACAAATGGTTCTTGACTTTGCAGCAATTCCGCCGGAAATCACCTCCTCCCTCATGTACGCCGGCGCGGGCGCCGCGCCGCTGATGGCCGCCGCGACGGCGTACGCCAACCTGGCCGCCGAGGTGAGCACCACGGCGACCCAGTGGGAGTCGATCATTTCGTTGCTGACCAGCGAGCAGTGGACGGGCGGTGGCTCGGCCGCCGCCGCGGCCGCGGCCCAGCCCATCATCGCCTACCTGACCGAGACGTCGGCGACGCTCGAGCAGGCGAGCGCGCAGGCCATGGCCTCGGCGGCCGCTTACGAGGCCGCGTTCGCGGCGACGGTGCCGCCGCCGGTGATCGCGGCCAACCGGACGCTGCTGGCGACGCTCGTGGCCACCAACTTCCTGGGCATCAACTCGGCCGCGATCGCCGCGACCGAGGCGCAGTACGCCGCCATGTGGGCGCAGGACGCCGCCATGATGGCCGCCTACCAGGCCGCCTCCGCGGCCGCCGGGGTTCTCACCCCGGTGACTCCGCTTACGTCGACCACCAACCCCGCGACCGCCGCGGCCGCAAGCAGCACCGCGCTGGCCGCGGACTCGACGGCCGGCACGGCCCAGGCACTGGCGGCTCCCGCGGCGGCGGCCGCGCCCAGCCTCCCGTTCACGACCAACGGCATTCTGGGCTCGATCGACAACTTCCTCGGCACGCCGTCTGTGCTCAACGGCATCAACGGCGCGGTGAACACCGCGGCATGGTGGGTGTGCAACACCATCCCGACCGCGGTCTCCCTGGGCCACACGCTGGGCTCCGTGCCGTCGATCCCGTTCGCGCTCACCGACTCCGTCACGCCGCTCGCCGGCGGAATGATTCCGGGCACCATGGTGGGCTCGGTGTCGGGCGCGGGCGCGTCGGCCGCCCTGGGCGAGGCCTCCGCCGTCGGCGGCCTGTCGGTGCCGGCCGGTTGGAATGCGGCCGCCCCCGCGTCGTTGGCCTCCTCCACCGCTCCCCTCGAGGGCTCGGGGTGGACGGCCGCGGCCGAGGCGGAGCCGGTCGCGGCGATGCCCGGGATGCCGGGCATGGCTGCGGCGGCCAAGGGCGCCGGCGCCTACGGCGCCGGACCGCGGTACGGCTTCAAGCCGATCGTCATGCCCAAGCAGGTTGTCGTCTGATGTCGGGAAAACCGGTACGGGAATTAAGGGGGTACATGTCACCCGTTTGAGGCGATCAGTTAACCGGTAGGCCGTAATCTATCCACAACGCGGCTACCACCGCATCAATTTCAACTGTTAGAACTTCGACACCGAAACTTGAAGGAAAAGGAGAAAGGCAACATGGCAACTCGTTTTATGACCGACCCGCACGAGATGCGGGCGATGGCGGGCCGCTTTGAGGTGCACGCCCAGACCGTTGAGGACGAGGCTCGCAAGATGTGGGCGTCCTCGATGAACATCGCGGGTTCGGGCTGGAGCGGTCAGGCGCAGGCGACCTCGTACGACACCATGGGTCAGGTCAACCAAGCCTTCCGCAACATCGTCAACATGCTCCACGGTGTGCGCGACGGTCTGATTCGCGACGCGAACAACTACGAGCAGCAAGAGCAGGCCTCGCAGCAGATCCTGGGCAGCTAGCGCTAAAAACCGCGGCTGCGTACCATTCCAGACATTAGGAGAACACCGTTATGACCATTAACTACCAGTTCGGCGATGTCGACGCCCACGGTGCCTTGATCCGCGCCCAGGCCGCGTCTTTGGAGGCTGAGCACCAGGCCATCGTTCGCGATGTGCTTGCTGCGGGTGACTTCTGGGGCGGTGCCGGTTCGGTGGCCTGCCAGGAGTTCATCACCCAGTTGGGTCGCAACTTCCAGGTGATCTACGAGCAGGCCAACGCCCACGGGCAGAAGGTGCAGAGCGCCGGCAGCAACATGGCCAGCACCGACAGCGCCGTTGGGTCCAGCTGGGCCTGATCCGCGTCCTCACTCGAAGGGCCCGCACACCACGGTGTGCGGGCCCTTTGCCGTTGAACCAATAGCTCTGCCCCGCAATATCTTTGGGTCGGCCGGTCGGCTTATTCGGC